>JAQBOS010000542.1 GCA_028287925.1 Mucilaginibacter sp.
AAGCTGGCAACAGCAATTTAATTCTGATCACCCATATGGTTGGAATGATGGGCCTATGATTCCTGCAAAAGGGTATCAAACAATGCTTAGTGGTGGTTTTTTTGTTAAATTCGGACCCTTAAGCGTTCAATTACGACCTGAATTTGTTTATGCAGCAAATCCTTCTTTTAATGGTTTTGGTACCGGGCATTCTGATAGTGAGTTGCTTAATTATTATAGTTATCATAATTATATAGATTGGCCGGAAAGATATGGAACTGGATCATATAATAAAGCCTTTTGGGGACAGAGCAGTATAAGACTAACTTTTGGTCCTGCATCAATTGGAATATCAAACGAAAATGTATGGTGGGGACCAGGTATTCGTAATTCATTAATATTGAGTAATAATGCCCCCGGTTTTAAACATATAACCATAAATACTGTACGTCCTATAAATACGTTTATAGGATCATTTGAAGGCCAGGTACTTGCCGGACGTTTAGACTATTCTAATTTCCTTCCGCTATATGCCACTTTATCAAATGGGAAAAGTTTATTCCAACTAAAAAAAGATGATTGGCGTTATTTTACAGGATTTAATATTAATTATCATCCTAAGTGGATTGAAGGATTTACATTAGGATTAACCAGAACATTTGACGCCTATCATAAAGATGTCAAAACTTTTAGTGAGTATGTGCCTTTCTTTTTCCCCTATCAAAAACAAAATACCAATGATGGTGACCCTATACCCCGTGATCAATACACTTCACTATATGCAAGGTGGTTATTTACTAGAGCACAGGCGGAAGTTTATTTTGAATATGGGCTAAATGATAATTCATATAACAGCAGGGATTTTATAGGCTCACCTGATCATTCCCGCGCATATATTTTTGGCATGCGTAAAATGCTTCCATTAAGTGGTCGCGCAGATCAGCATATTTTATTTAGTGCTGAAGTTACCCAGCTTTCACAAACGCCTGACCGCATTGTAAGACAAGCGAGTGGTTGGTATGTACACAGCGGAGTGACTGAAGGCCATACTAATGAAGGACAAGTTCTTGGTGCAGGTACCGGTTCCGGAGGGAATCTTCAATCAATGGAGGTTAGTTGGGTATCGGGACTAAAAAAATTAGGAATTAGATTTGAACGTTATGAACATGATGTTGACTTTCAGGAGGCCAATTTTCCGGATATAAACGGCAATAGCCGTAAGTGGGTTGATTTCGCATTTGCTTTGCAGGGCGAATGGAATTATAAGAATTTAATATTTAACGCAACACTTGAAGAAGTTAAATCATTTAACTATGAATGGATCTTAAAAGATTATACGCCTGATCAATATTATATTCCGCATAACGATGTTTATAATCTTCATGCAGTATTGGGCGTAACCTTTAGATTTTAGCCTGTTTTTTCCTGGTTAATAATATATAAAAGCTGAATAGAATTCCGGAAATAATCAGGCCGCCTAATATAGCTATTGAGTATTTAAGCCTGTTTTTCTTTAAAGGTAATTCTGGTTCATCAACTATTTGTACGGTTGGTGTTTCCTGCGCAAGCATAGTTTTACTTGATTCAAGGTTTTTAACCGTTTCAGAAAATATAGTGCTTAATACAATTTTGTCACGCTCTTTTATATCCACACTGGCATTTGCCTTTGTATAAGCAGGGTTAACATCTAATAAACTTTGGTTAGCAGCTGATAGATCATACGTTTTATGATTTAGAATTGCGCCAATGCTATCCGCACGCTGTTGCAAGCGTTCTACATTGTTTCTTAATCTTTTTGTTTTTGTGCTGATAAAAAAGTCTGTTGATTGTTTGATCATCCTGGTACAAAAAAGCTGAGCCAGTAGTTCGTCTTTCATAGTGGCATCCACTTCAAAAAAGCCAAGTTTTTTATCTGTCTTTGATATTCCAAATTCTCCGGAAAGAATTAATGTGGTCATTTCATGTAACAAACTATCCTGTAACCTGCTATTTTTTACGCCATTTAACGGGAAGCGAATTGTTTTACCATCAGGGCTATATTTTAGCCATTTTTTATCTAATTTATTTACAGTAGCATAGCGATCAGCAAGTGTTTGTGTACTATCATATGCAGTTAATAAAGTTGCCTTGATCAATTTATGACTTTTAATCAGCTCTTCAACATTATCACCTGCCAATACACCGCTTGCCCCGCCTAATCCATCCAGGTTAAATCCAAATTGACCAGCTAATGCCGATAACCCGCCCGCACCTCCGGCCGATTTTGAATCATCTACAACAAAAGTTAACCTGGCAGTATATGTAGGCGTCCACAGCCAGGCTGTTAAAGCACCCAATATAGCACCAATAATCAAAACCAGCGCCAGTGCTTTTTTGAATTGAAAAATATAAGCTACATCACTTGCGCGGTCATTAAGCAATTTTTTAAAAGAGAATTCCGGTTCGTATGGATATGGAGGATTTTCCTGGCTCATTTTTATTTATGTAAAATAGCAATAATGCTCACTATTGCAGTTAACGCTGTGGCAATGCCACCTATATCTCCAATACCTATCTTAAACCTTGTATCGGGTGATTTTTCAGGAACTATAATTTTACTTCCCGGCTTTACCGCAGGGTAGTTACGGAAAAACAAAAAGTGCCTCACAGGTTGATTCAGGCCATCAGGATACTTAATGTATGCACCCTTTAACCGCGCATTTTCTGTAGTACCGGCAGCCGCATTAATATAGTATTTGAAACTGCTCCCGTTATAGCTAATATATTGTGGATTGTTTACGGCTCCGGATACCTCAACATATGAAATAACTCTTGGAACATAAACACTATCACCCGGCAGTAATATCATGTTGCTGTTTTCCTTCCTGGCATGGTCTTTTGTAGTAAGATCAACATTAACGCGGATCCCTTTTCTGTAAACCTGCGCATTTTCAAGCGAGCCATAAGGCGTAACACCGCCTGCGCGGTTTAAAAAGTCGAGAGCGGTTTCATCTCTTTTTTGAACAGCATAATCTCCCGGAAACACAACCTCGCCTTTAATACTTACATTGCCTAATGAACGGTAGTTTACCAAACGTGGAACATAAATAAAGTCCATCGGCTGCAATTCAACATCTGCATTACTACCCGTCTTATCATCCATATCCACAATAAATGTATTAACCAGTTTATTGGCTACGCTATCGGATTCATTTTTAATGATCCTTGAGATCTCAACATGATGGTCAGCGGCTTCCTCGCCAAATCCACCGGCCATTGCGATAACATCAGCCAGTTTTAGGCCCTTGCGATAGGTTATAATAGACGGCTTTCTGACAAAACCATCAATAGTTATTTTTTGATCAGGAGTAAAAACATCACGGTTAAGTATTACTACAGAGTCTTCCCGCAGTAGTGGAATATCATTTTTCCCGCTAATAACATCGCCGGGTTTAAATGAAACAAGCTCTTTGGCAAGGTTAGGCAGGGTTCTTTTAATATATCCCCGCTCCATATACGCTTCAGGCTTTAAACCCTGCGCATTTTTCAATAGCTGGGCTAATGTAAAGCCGGCAGTAAGCTCATATATGCCAGGGCGGTAAACAGCACCTTCCAGTGTAATTCTGTTAGTATACCGATCAGTAATAGCCCCAATTTGAACCATATCGCCATTATGGGGGATGTAGTTTGCAAAAAGATTTGCAGGTACATCTTTCACCTCGCGTTCAAGCACATTGATCTGATCAACCTTAGCGATACCTTTGTAAGCTATGTCAGTATACCCGCCTGCATACTTTATCAAATCTTCAAGGTTTTCATTGTCCCTTAATTCATAAATAGCAGGGTTTTTCACTTCTCCGCCAATGCTTACCCTTTTTTCGTAAACAGGAATCCTGATTACATCCTGATCTTCCAGGCGGATATTTCCATCCAGCAGCCCTTGTTGCAGGAAACTATAAAAATCAACCGTTTTGTAAAGCTTGTTATTTCGTATTAGTTGTATGTTTCTTAATGATCCATTTTGATTTGGGCCACCCGAATTATAGAGTACATTAAATAGGGTAGATAGCGAAGAAAGGGTATATGCTCCCGGAGTTTTTACTTCGCCAACAATGGTGATCTTAATGCTGCGGGTGTTGCCTAAGTTAATGGCCAATTGCGTTTGTCCTGAACTTAATGCAGGGTAAACTTTGGTCATTTTGCTTTTAATTAAATTAGTAGCCTGCTCAATGGTAAATCCATTTACATAAACAATACCTGCATAAGGGATTTGCAAATTACCTTCCGGACTAATTTTTGACCGTACGCTGCTTTCATTTAACCCGGTTAACAGCACAATTATTTCATCGCCAGGCCCTAATACATAACCCTTTGGTGTAGCCACTGAGAAATTAGGCTCAAATTTTATAGCTGTTTGGTTAAAAAAATCGGTGCCGTACACATTAAGCGCCTTTGATGCGGGAACAGGCTCGGGCTTAACAGGTTTTGGGGATAATACCGTATCATTGGCATCCCTTGAGTAATCTATTTTTTTCTTTTCTGAGGATTTGTTGGTTTTTGTGCCGGTTTTTTTATTTAGGCCCAGTAAAGTTACCCTGTCTTTAAATGCCGCTACCTCACCGGGGGGCATCCCTTTTTGAATTAACAGCTTATAGGCTTCCTCCTCGGGTACTCCTGAGTCCTGTAACTTTTTCCATGCCTGGGTTATTTGATCGTCAGTTAATGTGCCTACCTTAACATTTTGAATATTGCTAAGGGAAACATCCTGTGCCTTTGCCTGTTTTGAAAAGGCAACTAAAGCAAAAAATAAAATATATAATAAGTATTTAATCCGCATGTAAAATTTGAAGTTAATCCAGTGGTGCAAATATAAAATATTATATCAGTCTAAAGCTATAAATAGCGGGTGGCTAAGTAAGTTAAAGCCTTAACATAATATATGCGTTTGCTTAACAAAACCTTGTTCAATTAGTTTGTTTAGTGCTGATAAAAATGTTTAGCTCCTGGGATTGCTTATGTTTATAGAACATAGATTTTAGCTATAATAGTTTATAACGATGGGATGAGCTTTTGCAGCTTTTCAAAATGGGTTTCGTTATTAATAAGAATATTAATATGTGCATTGGCATTTTTGCCCATTTCAGTTACAAAATCCGGGTTTTCATATAACCATTTTACTTTTTCAGCTAATTGCCCGGCATTACCTGGTTCAAATAATAATCCTGTATGATTATCAATAACCATTTCGGGGATCCCACCAATTGCAGCTCCAATAACAGGTTTGCCTAAAGCCATAGCCTCAACTACAGTAAAACCCAGCACCTCATAACATTCTGACGGACAAATTAAAAATTCAGCGCCATTAATAACTTCAAGTGTTTCCTGTTTGCTTTTTTTTCCTAAAAAGGTAACATTATTTAACTGATGGGCGTTTTTAAACGCTTTTAATTCTTCTTCCTGCGTACCGTTGCCTATTATTTTAAGTGAAATTTCCGGGCAGGTTTGCATTGCCTTTAATAAAGTGTGCGCTCCTTTTATTTTTTCAAGCCTGCCTACAAAAACAATATATTTTTCATCACTTTTAACCGGCGTTAGTTTGGCTTTTTCAATCCCTGCATAATCATACCCATGGTACACCTGTACCAGCTTTTCATTAAAAAAATTGAATTGTTTGTATTTTTCGTA
>JAQBOS010000546.1 GCA_028287925.1 Mucilaginibacter sp.
ACTAATAGTAGATCTGCAGCTAATTTTTTTGTAATGGGGTAGTGATATGCAGCATTTAAACCTTCGGATATATCGCTGTTCGTATTTTTTGATGATCGCCTTAATGTGTCAGATGGAAATCCTGCAACGTACGATGTCAAATCATTAGCATTAAAATTAAGGCTGTGTTCCGGGTGGATGCTTATGGAGTTACTGATGGTTAAGGATGCTCCCTTTTTGCTTAATTTGCGATAGTAACTGAAGTTATGCTGGTACTGAAAAGAGTTGCTGCTACCCTGGTCGCTGCTGACGGTTGTATTAAGCAGGGGAACATACGTGTTTGAGCGGATGCTGCTGCTTTTGTTCAGGTTGTTATTGTAGCTATATTCAGCATCCGGATTGTATTTGATTATAGTAAGTGAATCGGGCTTCCATTCCATTTCAGCATGCAGGTTTTGGCTATTTGCTTTTTGATGCTGGGTGTCACGGGTTAATGAATTAATAACGGTATCGTTAATGTTTTGCTGCACTTTTGAGGTGGAGTTGTTATCGATAATGCTGTTATTAAACCGGTACTCGATATGCAGCTTCAGTTTTTTGCTGATGTCTTTTGTAAAATCAAAATTCCCGTTTGTTGATTTCCTTAAACCGGTATTCCCAAAATTAAATGTGCTGAACCCGCCGTAATTTCCTGAGAAAAAGCCGGAACCGCTCAAATTATCAATACCTACTCTTGCACTCAATTGCAGATCGTCCTGGAACTTAGCCATAAATCCCGAACCAACGTACCTGTCCTGTGTGCCTGCACCGGCGCCCAATGTACTCAGTATGCCCTTGGCAAAAGATTTTTTAAATTTCAGGTTGATGATCTTTTTAACCTGGTAATCAGGCACCAGGTGGTCGGGGTCGTTCTCCCTGTCGTCATAAACCTGTACTTTTGAAATCATGTTGGCTTCCAGGTTTCGGGTAGCTATTTTAGGATCGTTTACAAAGAAGTCCTTGCCGTTTACCTTAATTTTTGAGATCTCTTGGCCATTCACGATAATTCCCCCCTCACGATCAACCTGTATGCCCGGTAGTTTCTTCAACAGGTCCTCAACCAAAGCGTTAGGTCTGGTTTTAAATGCGGTGGCATCAAATTCAATGGTGTCTTTTTTAATCATAACGGGAATGCGCTCTCCCTTTACCGTTACTTCCTGCAGCGTTTTTACAGACAGGTATATTTTCCCAAGGTCAATTGGTTCGCCATTTTTAAATTTAATAGTAATGCGTATGCCCTGGAATCCAACATGTGTTATGAGCAGCCGGGATGGTTCTTCGCGTAAGTTATGCAGGGTGAATGCGCCATTTTTATCCGTAACGGTGTAAGAGATCAGCGATGAATCCTGCAGCTTTAAAATGGAAACGGTGGCAAGCTGGATAGGCTGTTTGCTTAAGGAGTCGAGGATGATTGCTTTAATTACGCCATGGTTTTGCGCTTTTGCGGCAATTGAAATAATAATAAGCAGGAGCATTAGTAATAATAGTTTCCGCATGTATAAGATAAGGTAACAGGTACTGTTTACTAGGTTAATTGGCCTGTTTAACGTACTGAACGCTAACTTAAGAATAATATTTCTACAAACTAAATTTATAGTTTTTTAAAAACTATAATATGTAACATCTTTCAACATCATATTAAAATTGTGCTAAATTTGAATATCGTTAATATTAAGAAGTAATTATGGGCAAGTTTTTTAACGACATTCTACCACAACATAAGTTATTTATTGAAAAACAGCACCTGTTTTTTGTAAGCACTGCTCCCCTTGATCTTGATGGCCATGTTAACCTCTCACCAAAAGGAATGGACTGCTTTCATGTGTTTTCACCTAACCGGGTTGCATATATGGATCTTGTAGGCAGTGGAAATGAAACGTCGGCACATTTGCTGGAGAATGGTAGGATAACGTTTATGTTTTGTGCATTTGACGGCCCCCCGAATATATTGCGTTTGTATGGCAAAGGCTATACCGTATTGCCTGGAGATAGCGAATGGCAATTGTTATCGCCCCACTTTAAATTGCTGTTGGCAACCAGGCAAATTATAGTTGCCGATATTGATAAAGTACAAACATCCTGCGGCTTTAGCGTCCCATTTTATAGCTATGAAGGCGAAAGGGATCAAGCCGAAAAGTGGGCGCTGAATAAAGGTGAATCAGGGCTCGAAGCCTACAAAAAAGAAAAGAACCTGGTTAGTATTGACGGTTTGCCAACAGCGCTTTATAAACGCTGAACCTGGCAACGATTATTCAAACACCACCGTTTTATTTTTATATACAAAAACCCTGTCTTCAAACACCAGTTTAAGAGCGCGGGCAAGTACAGCCGTTTCAATTTCCTTACCGGATTTCACCATGTCGGCTGCCGTAAAGGAGTGATTTACAGAGATGATCTGCTGGGCAATTATAGGCCCTTCATCCAGCTCATTCGATACAAAGTGAGCGGTAGCGCCAATCAGCTTAACACCGCGTTCAAAAGCCTGGCGATACGGGCTGGCACCAACAAAGGCCGGCAAAAAGGAATGATGGATGTTGATGATCCGCATTGGGAACTTTGCCACAAGCTTGGGCGACAGGATGCGCATAAATTTAGCCAGCACAATATAATCGGGGTTATATTGATCTACAGTTGCAGCAA
Organism: Mucilaginibacter sp.; assembly: GCA_028287925.1. Lineage (GTDB taxonomy): Bacteria > Bacteroidota > Bacteroidia > Sphingobacteriales > Sphingobacteriaceae > Mucilaginibacter. The sequence continues at coordinate 2,659 of JAQBOS010000546.1, forward strand.
TTTTATCCTCAAAAATTTCTTTGCTTACCTGCTCGTGCGATATAGCATAAAAAGGCATGTCAAACCGCTTGCAAATATCCTTCAGCACAGTATGATTGCCAATAACACATTGCACGGTGGCCCCGAGTGTGCCAAAATAATTGCGGATTAGGATATCAGCAAGGCAATGGTATTCTTTCGTAACCATTACCACCACCTTTTTATCAGGCAGCGGGTTAATTAAAATAGTTGCGTCATCAGGCAGCACTTTACGCAGTTGTTTTTCCAGTGTTGTTTCATCACCGCCAAAGGTAACTTCAAGTCGCATAAAAAACAGGTTGTCGGCCTGGTCCACATGCTCGCGAAGCGAAACTATATTAAACAAATTTTTTGCCAATATGGCCGATACCGATGCAACAAGGCCGGCACGGTCAATACACTGAATTACGATGATCATGAAGGTAAATATAGTTGATTAAGTTGATTGAGAGAATGGTTGATTGAGTTGTTGTCTGACTTTAAAAAAGGTGAATGTCAATTAAGCTATACAGAAATAAGCATTGACCATTTTTATGAACTGTAACAAAATGTCATTATCATCATCAAAATATAAAGGCTGTTAAGCAATAGCTTTAAGCTTTTTGCTTTAGTCCTTTAGCTTAAAATGATTATGCGATACTTTTTATGTTTTTTATGCCCGCCGATAGCTATTTTAACTACCGGTAAAATTGGCGCATTTATATTAAATATCCTGCTTACATTATGTTTTTGGGTGCCGGGTATTATACATGCTGTATTGGTTACTACCAAATATTATGATGATAAACGCCACCGGCAATTAATGCGGGTAGCCCGCAGGGGTTATTAAATAAAATGGGCGCTTAAAATAAGCTGGTAATCAGTAACAAATTAGGTAAGCTATTGGCATACTTACCTATAATTTCCTATTTTCGCCGATGATTAAACATCCACTGTCGCAATTGGCTTAATAAATGCTTTTTAACAAATTCTTATACCGGTGTATTTTTATACTGCTGTTAACATTTTCGTGTTTTACAGGTATTGCCCGGCCGGGTAATGCTAATTTGTTAGATAAACAACAAAAAGCAGGCTCTGCCTTAAATTACAACTCAGATACAAGTAATGTTCGTTTAAAACAGCAGCAGGCAGATAATGCCCGGCTTGTTAATGAAATAAAAATTAAAGGGCAAGTTATTGAGTTTAGAAACCGGTTGTTTTGGTTCAGGAACCTAATAGCCGTTTTTGTTATCATTTTTATATTCCTGATCATCCGCAGCAATCGCCAAAAAACAGCCCTGAACAAAGTGCTGCAAAAACAAAATGCCGATATTGCTTTGAAAAAAGCAGAGATCATACAACAAAGGGAAACATTGCACCAGCTTAATCATACCAAGGATAAGCTTTTCTCAGTTATCAGCCATGATCTGCGGAGCCCCTTTGCTGCTATTCTGCAAACAATGGATAGCATTAGGGCCGGCGAAATGTCAGCCGGTGAACAAAAAGAGATCCTTACCAGTTTTTATCAGCAGCTAAGTCTGGTTAACCTTATGGTGAATAATTTACTGGTTTGGGCCGATAGCCAGCAATCGGGTATTAAAACCGACCTGGTAACACTTCCCATTACCGAAGCTATTGACGAAATACTATTGGTATCAAACTTCCTTGCAAAAAACAAACGCATAAACCTCCGGCACAATTACGAAACGGATAAATGGGTATCGGCCGATTTAAACCACGTAAAAATTATTTTTCATAACCTTATAGGCAACGCTATAAAATTTACCCCGCATGGCGGTACAATTGATGTATATTATACGGATGATGAAGATTACCTGGCTATTCATGTTAAGGATAATGGCATAGGAATTTTACCACAGAAAATGGAAAGGCTTTTTAAAATAACCGGTAAAGATATATCAGGAAGCGGCACCAATAATGAATCCGGTGCCGGCATTGGGCTGGGTTTAATTAAGCAATTTGTTGATGCCAATAACGGCAGGCTGGTGGTACGAAGCAAACCGGGCGAAGGTGCCGAGTTTACTGTTTATTTGGAAAAAGTGCTTGTTTAATTTCGGAATTCGATGTTCGATTTCGGATTTATTGCGTGTAAGACTTGCGAAGTTTTAAAAACTTCGCAAGTCTGTCAAAATCTATAACCAACATACATATGCAATCCACAAACATTCCCTTCCAAACCATCAACTGGGATAATATTGACAAAACAACCCATCCCGGCACTACGGGTATTGCATGGTGGCAAACACTTCAGTTTAAAGGTTTGCGGGTACGGGTTGTTGAATATAGCCCGGGCTACTTAGCTGATCACTGGTGCCAAAAGGGGCATATTGTACATTGCCTGGAGGGTGAATTTACAACAGAAATGCAAACCGGCGAAAAATTTCAGCTATCAAAAGGCATGAGCTATATTGTTTCGGACGATTTAAGTTCCCATCGCTCCGTAACCGAAAACGGGGTGAAGCTATTGATAGTTGATGGTGATTTCCTGAACACCAACACGATTTAAACACGATTAAGGGATTCTTTTGATTTTCAGGATTAAAATCCAATTTTAAAAATCCTGAAAATTCTTCAAATCCTTAAATCGTGTTATAATTGTTATTCGCACACTTGTTTATCTCCAAAATAAACCTAAATTTATTGCAACCAATTTTATTAATCATATGAGTTCCCGTAGAGATTTTTTACAAAAATCTGCCATCATAGCCGGTGGCAGCCTGTTAGCATCAACATTAAATAACCAGGCATTTGCCATTTTTAAACCCGGAATTGCCCCAAGCGACCAGCTGAATATTGGCGCTATAGGCATAAATGGCATGGGCTGGGCAGATGTAACGGCGGCCTTAAAAGTACCCGGTGTAAACCTGGTAGCCGTTTGCGACGTTGATAAAAATGTGATGGATAAAAGGCTCGCCGATTTAGGCAAAACAGGCTACGATACTTCGAAAATTAAAAAATTTGATGATTATCGCCAGTTACTTGATCAAAAGGATATTGATGCTGTTGTAATAGGCACCCCAGACCATTGGCATGCGTTGATAATGATGCACGCTGTTGAGGCCGGGAAGGATGTGTATGTTGAAAAGCCTGTGGGTAATTCAATAGGTGAGTGCCGGGCAATGGTGAACGCGCAGCAACGCTATAATAAAGTGGTACAGGCAGGCCAATGGCAGCGCAGTCAGCAGCATTTTAAAGATGCGGTAGACTTTGTGCAGGGCGGGCAGCTTGGAAACATAAGAACAGTAAAGGTTTGGTGTTACCAGGGCTGGATGAAACCAGGAGCAATAGTTCCGGATAGTGCAGCGCCGGCCGGGGTTAATTATGCTTCATGGCTTGGCCCGGCAAAAACGGTTCCGTTTAATGCCAGCCGCTTTCATTTCAACTTTCGTTGGTTTTGGGACTATGCAGGAGGATTAATGACCGACTGGGGCGTGCATTTGTTGGATTATGGTTTACTGGGCATGAAATCTCCCATCCCGAAATCTGTTTCGGCTTTAGGCGGACGATTTGCTTACCCTGAGCTATCAGAAGAGACACCTGATACACTTACAACACTTTACGAGTTTGACGGCTTTAACATGGTTTGGGATTCGGCCATGGGCATTGATAATGGCTCCTATAACCGCGATCATGGCATTGCATACATCGGTAACAACGGCACGCTTATTTTAAACCGCAATGGCTGGGAGGTTATAGAAGAAAGGCAAAGCGGGAACAAGGTGAGTAAGCCCTTTGTGGCAAAATCCGATGATGGGTTAGACAAACACTGGGAAAATTTTGTGAGCGTGGTGAAATCCCGCAAAATGGATGATCTGCATTGCCCCATCCAGGCAGGCGCACATGTTGCAACTGTGGCGCAAATGGGTAATATAGCTTACCGCAGCGGTAAAAAGCTGGAATGGAACAATACCCTGCATGAATTTACCGACAAGGCAATTAACAAAGAATACCTGATGAAAGAATATCACAACGGGTATAAGCTGCCTAAAGTATAATTTCGGAATTCGGATGTTCGATTTCGGAATTATTGTCTGAATCAGAATTTACAGAATTTGAGGATTTTCAAAATGCAATCTTGAAATTCTTTGAATTCCGGTTCAGACAATTCTATATTCACCATGCCGGCTTCCGCAATAAATAAATCCGAAATCGAACATTCGAAATCCGAATTCCAAAATCCGAAATCACATCACATCACCCCAGGTGCTTTTATCTTTTAGCATTACCTCGCGTAATAGCCTTATTTGCGGCATACCATGATCCAACACTTCATCGTGGAATTTTTTGAGGGAGAAATTTGTGCCTTCCTGTTTTTCATAATCAGCCCTAAGCTTCAGGATCTCTAATTTTCCTATCGTATAAAACAAATAACCCGGATCAAAAGTCCCCCGTAGGGCTTCCTGGCGCGATGGTTTATCACCCTGGTACCAATTGTTCATAAAAAATTTGGTAGCGTCATCAATATTCATTCCCTGGCAGTGGGTTTTAATAGATACACACAACCGGCACAAACGCAGCAAAGCATCGCCAGACTGCGTTAGTCTGAACTTAGCCGCCCGCACCGTATCGCCATTGTGGCCATAACCTTCATCGGCCATCATTTTTTCGCAGTAATGCGCCCAGCCTTCAACATAAGCGTAGCTGTTAAACACCTTCTCAATTTTAGTGGCCGACGATGCGTTTAAATGTAAGAATTGCGTATAGTGGCCAGGATAGGCTTCATGAATGGTGATATTATCAGTCGTATAATAATCAAATTGCCTTAACCAGTCTTCCTTTTGTTTGGCGGTCCATTTTGAGTCAACAGGAGTGATGTAATAAAAAGCTTCGGTAGCTTTGGTTTCAAAAGGGCCCGGATCGTCATTTGAAGCTGTGCTGGTTGCCCGGCCAAATTGTGGGGTTTCTTCAACTTTTAAATTAACCTTTGATGGCATTGTCACAATGTTTTTATCTGTAAGGAATTTACGGATAGCCTCAACATTTTTCCTTACTTCCGGAATCAGGTTTTCGGCGGTTGGGTGTTCCTTTTGCAGATCATGATAAACATCAATAGGTTTTTTATTGGGGTTGATGGTTTTTGCAGCGGCATTAAATACCAGTTGTTCCTTCTTTAATTCACTAAGGCCAATTGCAAGGATCTTTTCGGGAGATAGCGTAATGCCTTCGCTGTAAAGCAGCATTTTTTTGTAGCTGGCTTCGCCAATAGCATATTTGTTGGTTGCCCTGGGCAGTTTCTCTTTTTGCAGCCAGGCGACGAAGCCATTTATAGCAGCAATGGCGGTTTTATTGGTTGCGTTGAACACCTTCATTAATGAATCGTTCTTTACATCTTTTAAGGCGATCTTTAAATCTCCCCCTAAAAAATCTGTAGAACCCCGGGCAATTTCAATAGCGGTTTGAACATAAGGTTTGGCCAGCGAATCTTTCAGGTTACCCTTTGCAGCCGTGAACACATTAGCGGCATTCTTCTCAATTGCAATAATTGATTTAACGCGATCTTCAATAGGGGCGAAGTCGCGTTTTACATAAATACTTACGTCAATTGCATTGGCATAGGTCATTGGGTTTTTATCATAGGTGCCCATGTCTTCAAACGTGAAGATCTCGTTCTTTATAGCCGACCGCAGGATGCGAAAATCATAAAACGCCTGTGTGCTTAACGAAGCAGTGTCTGTTGCCGCTAAATGCTGGTCGAAATCCTTTAAACGCCCAAGCTCCTTACCCAATGACTCTTTGCGCAGATCCGTGACCTTACCATCGTATTGATGATAACCCAGTGCAACACCCGCTGCCGGTCGCCATGCCAGGTAACCGGTCAGGTAGTCATCGGCCAGTTTTTGAAACGCAGCATCGCCAGAAACAGGCGAGGTAACAGACTGTGTTTTTTGTTCGCAGCTTAATAATACTGCTATGGGTATAAGTAACAGGATTTTTTTCATTGGTTAGTTATTGATCATTAGTCTTTTGGTCATTTATCATTGCCGATGGCCAGTAAATCTATACACTTTCAATGATTAATAATGCAATCACCAATAACATTAATGAAGATACTCAGCCGGGATTGGGTTGTCTTTTCGTTCGCCATCATAAAACCATCCCAATATCCAGAAACGCGTACCATCATTAAACAGCTCAATGCTGTTGATTCCACGCTCAATAATTGGCCCGTTGTGTTCATTGCGCGATTCATAGGTGCTCCATACATGATAAATGCTGCCAAACTTTTCAACCTTACGGGAGATCTCTCTTTCGTCAAAGCCGTCTTTCTCTAAGGATGGATCAGACAGGCGGTGGTATTCTTTAAGACTCATATAATGCATGGCCGGCTCGCCATTTTTTGAGATGCTTACCGCGCCAACATTTACGCCTGGCCAGTGGATCAGGCTATCGCGTTCAAAATATACTTTGCCGCCTTTTTTAACGGTAACCACATCGTAATAAGCTTTAATAATGCCATCAAGCGTACTTACGTTATCGCCATATTTGGTGATTACCTGGGCGCTGGCATGATAATTTACGGATAGGTGAAACAGAAGGGTAAGGAGTAAAGCTGATTTTTTCATAATGATTTAAGGTAATGATCAAATATATTAGTTTATTGGTTCATTAGTTAAACTTACCTGAGTCATTATGAACAAGTTGTGAGTTATTTAACATGAACTTATCACACTCCTGCCATCAGCCCCAAAACCTCATCCCAGTTATTAACCCTTTGATGATGGTTAAAGCTAACATTATGAAATGCATTGAACATAATGGTTTTGCCCTTAAAAAAGTCGAGGTTTTTAATATGGTCGTCTATCATATAATCGGTGCCGATGATGCTTTTATCGCCGCAAAAAATAATGTTCCGCCAGCTGATAAAAGGGAAGTGCTCATTTAGCCAGCCCAATTTTTCTGGTAAAGAATGCGGATATTGCATGGCTGCCGAAACAATGTAAACATCATAATTTTCCATCAATTTTTTAACCGCTTCAATTGCGCCGGGCATAACCGGAGTAGTTCTGAAATAACCAGGCGTAGCAGAAAATTTGTTGTAAGCATCCCTTTCAGGAACAACATCTTCTTCCTTACGGCCAATAAGCTCGTGCGGATGTATTTTTACGCCATAATGCTTTTCGTACCATGTTAATAATTGGGTTTCCTCATCGGCAATAACCCCATCCATATCTACGGCAATAGATTTTCTCATGGTTTAAAGTTAAAAAAACGGGGATGTTTGCTGCATGGAATACTAAAAAAAACGTCATGCCGAATTTATTTCGGCACCCCACAGGACAAGCATCCTGCTTGGTATACACCAGGCAATAAGCAGACCTTAATGATGGGTTGCCGAAATAAATTCGGCATGGCGGAAGAATTTACTTCCGGACTTCCTTAATCACTGCAATAATATCTTCTTCGCCCAATGCCGGTTCCGCCTGCTGAAAAGTTTTAAATGCGGCTTCGCCAAGTGGTGTTGAAAGGCCAAGATCCTTTGCCAGGCGCAGGTCCTTTGCAATATGTTTCAAAGCAAATGCGGCGTTGTAATTGTCATTATTAATAGCCTCACCCTTAATTTTAATGAACGGGCTGCCCAATGCACTGTTGTTTATAAGCGTTAGCAGATCAGTAGCAGCAAGACCATTTTGCTGTGCAAAAATAACTGCCTCCGCCAACCCTTGCGCATGGATCCCGAGGAGGGTGTTGATAACCAATTTAGCGGTATTGCCGGCACCTGTTTCACCAACGCGCATAGCCAACCTGCCTATTTTCTCCAGCACAGGTTTTGCCTGTTCAAAAGTGCTTTCGTCACCGCCAACCATTATTACCAATGTGCCTTCCTCGGCCTGTTTAACACTGCCTGATACCGGCGCATCCAGGTAATGATTACCCTGCTGCTTACACAATTCGGCCACTTGTTTACTTATAGCGGGAGATACAGTGCTCATGTTAATAATGATCTTGCCACTGGTATTGGCGCTCAGCAAGCCATCTACACCATTAAAAATATCAGTGATGGCTTTATCATCCGATACCATAATAATTACCAGGTCTG
>JAQBOS010000586.1 GCA_028287925.1 Mucilaginibacter sp.
ATCCTTTTATACCACAATAATCTCTTGCACTGCTATACAAATACTCATAATCGTTTGCTACAAAGCCGGCTTCTACCGGATTATCATGAGTATAGTCCATTTTTTGCTGAATAACTGCCGGGCTCCACAATTCTATAGGATTATTGTGCTGCTGCCAAAATTGGTTCTTTGTATTATTTGAATTGGCCGCTCCGGCTTTTTTGAATGAATTTAAAAGCCATTCACGCCGACTTTCCTGCGTATTTTCTTCGATAAGACCAATCAATTTTCTAGACGTGTAGGATTTAAATTGACCGATCAGCTCCTCCGGCTTATGAATGGTCGATCTGAAAACTAAGTGGACATGACTTGGCATAATACACCACGCATAAATTTCCATGCCTTTTTCGTTAACGCAATGATTTAGGGTCTCTACAATACAATCAAAATAGATTCTTCTTACAAATACATCTACCCAGAAGACGGTGGCAAAACTTACAAAATATAAACCATCGGGATTGTGAAACTTATAATTTCGGCTCATAAACTAAAAATACAAACTTTACGTGATAGTTTGTTATCGGCATTTTGGGTTGCTCATCCGGTGGTTTACCTAAACGCGGGCCACAAGGCAGGAGCCTTGCAGCAGCGACAAAAACGCTTGCGGTAGCTGGGGCAAAAAGAAAACTTTAACAATAATAATAACTCTTGTTTTCGTAGATCGCTAATCTAAAGGGTAGCTGGGGGTAGTCAATTATTATGATGATGATGATGATGATGATTTACATTTTAAGCTTTGCCTTTAAATAGTTTATAAAAGCAGTACAAGAAACTAACATAAACTTTGCATCTTCAAATTCGACCGGCAACCCGCCTTCTATCATAGCGTGGCGAATCCCATTAGCATCACTTGCATAGCCATAAATTTTACTATAGGCTTCCTTCAAGGATGAATGCAGATTGTATTGTTTCTCAATAATGGCTAAAGCTTTCCCTAGTGTCGCTTTTTCATCTTTGACTATAATCTTACACATAGCCTCAATGGAAGAAATAGATTCTTTAATTGAATTTCGGTAATTAGGAGTTTTTTTATCTGCCAGCATTTCCAATGCTTTTCTTAAATGCTCATTAACTGGCTTTAAGTGATCAGAGTTAATTAAAGCTTCTTCAATTGAAATTATTTCCTCTTCTGAAGTAATTTGCACAATTTGTCCTGCAAACAATCGGTAAGCGGATATTTCAGTTTTTAATGCTTCATTTGTTAATTTGATGAAATTGTCTACAATAGGCACCTTAATCTTTGAAATAAATTCTACAAAATCAAATTTGTGGTACCAAAGAGCCTTTACGAAATACCAATCTTTGATATAGTCAATTACTCCGTAACTACTTACGTCTCTGTATGTTGAATTTGGTATTAAATCAATGCGCTGTCCATAAAATTCTGTCCAAATTATTTTGCATACCAATTCCCGATCAGATTGCCCATCATCATCATCATCGGAAAATTTGTAAAAAAAATGTTCAAGAATTAGATTCCATAAACGATTATTAAGAGACTCGTCAATTGATTCAACCTGGAGGAGAGCCTTTATCGGAGTTTTACCTATTCTTTGAGAAAAACGCATTTGTAAAGATAAGGCTTAAGTAGAAGAGATGAAAGCTGATATTACCTAAACATTTGACGTAATACTTCTTGTTAATCTTGCTCAAGGTCGGGATATGGAATAATTTCATCGTACTTTATACTGTTAATCAAAACCACCCAAATATCCTTTAGATTTCCAATCAAATAAAAATATAGTTTTGGGGATGGCTCAAAAGGGTCATACCATTTGACAATTTTCTCATTTTCGAATATAAAGTGAACATCCCCATAGTAATACTCATAGTGCTTGCCATAATAAATGTAATTGGTGTGCATGGTATTGCGCCACTTTCCCAAGAATATTAGGAATTCCTTATCTTGTTTGGCATCACGATAGTAGTTTGCAGCTTTATTAAATAAGAAATCCGTCTTTCGGGTTATTGGAACATGTGTTAAATGTGACTTATTTGTGAGAGAAAATAGTTTATGGTCATCTTCCTCAGATATTTGACTTTTCGTTGTGTTTTTGCAAATATCTCGATAATGATGATTTAGCATTTTATCCCGTTCATCGTCTGTACAAATGGCATTAACAAACGTTGTTGTGCATAACTCGAATGTTGACCAAGCATCAATCAATAAATGCCGATTTAGATAATTCATTTGGCTTTTGGTAAGCATCGGATACATTGAGGTCTCCATTAATCTCTTTACATGCTTGTCGAACTCTGACAATTGATTACCGAAAGCAATTTGCCCATCCTTTATAAATTGTGATAGTTTAAAACCAATAAAACCTCTATAATAATTATAGGCGGCATCGTATACCATCCCAAAGAAATCTAATCGAATATCATCTTTATTAAAAGGCAGATCTCCTATTTCAGCCTTTAACTTGTCTGTCCATTCTAGTAGTAAATCGGCATCTTGCATTTTTAAATATACTTTAATTAGTTAATTATCTCTCCCTGGCGCGAGTATGTAGCGCCAGCCTAAAGAGGTGGGGTACTCGTGACACCGCCTGCTAAGTTGCCAAATGCCACTAGCCCACTTGGTAGGAATAATAACTCCCTCAATTCAACTTAACCACAATCAAACACCCTTCCACATCAACCTTCACCCAATCCACAAACAAATCTTAAATAGTTTCACAAATTAATCCCGCCAAACTTCTCACCTCTACAAACTCATCTTTTATAAACTGCGTATTCATATGCGAGTCTGTACAAATCAATTTTTTAATTAGCCCGCTACTTTTTAGCTTGTTAATGCCATCGTTCACAAATAAACCGTGGGTGGTAATTACATAAATATCGCCTGCTCCGGCATTTTTATAGGTTTTGGCTGCATTAATAATACTGCCGCCTGAGCGGATCATATCATCGTAAATAATAACGGTTTTGCCATCTACATCAGCATTAATGGCACTTACCTCGGTATGGTCGCCTTTCAGGCGGCGCTTCAGGATAAAGGCGGCGTTTACCCCCAGATCATTCGCCAATGATTCTACCCATTTAGCGCGACCGGCATCGGTACTGGCCATTACAAAATTATCGCCGCCGTATTCAAGGGCGGCTTTTATCACAAGATCCTTGCAGTACACGTGTACCGGGTACAAATCGTGCTCAAAGTAATACTGAATGCCTTCCGAATGCAGATCGAACAGTAAAACCTTATTCCCCCGGTTTGATTTTGGAATAGCCGACAGCAAACGGGCCCGCGTTTTGGCCGTAACAATTTCACCACTCAACACGGCGCGCTCCATAGTAGAGTAGCCAAAGTACGGAATAACCAGCGTTAACGAATTAACCCCGTAACTTACCAACGATGAAGCCAGGTCATACAGCTCCAAAGTAGCCCCGTCGTTTACAGTGCCGCCAATCAGTACCGCGTCCCTGTTTTCTATTGGCGAGATGATGCGTTGGTAACGTTCGCCATCGGTAAAATGACTTACTTCCAGTTCGCCTTTTTCAAAATCGCCGCAGGCCAGCACTTTTTCGGCCAGGTATTCGTAGCCTTTTATGGCAAATAATATTTTCCTCATGTTGCTGTTAGTTAACGTTTGCATTGGCTCTCACCTGTTCAAATGTAATGGTATTAACCAGTTCGCCATTTTCAAAAACAGTGTGCAGTTCGTCAACCAAATCCAAATGATCCTGCTGATTTACCGTTTTAAAGATGCCGTTAATTTTTACCAGTTTTAAACGGCCACCTTTGCTCTTTTTAAAGCTTGTGGTAATATTGCCGTTTGCATCCATCTCTGTCGGGCTTTTCTCTACTGCAACTTCCCTCCCATTAATCACCGCGCTGCTGCATTTTAAGGCAAATTTCTGCGTATCGCGATCAACCTTTTGCAGCAATGCACCGCCCATACCCAGCACCAGGTTTTCCGCACTGATGTCGTTTGCTTTTAAAGCATTGTAGATGTTAATGATCTCGGCATAGTTTACACCGTCGCCCTGGATTACCCTTACCTGCGGCGGCAGTACTTTGTAGCCTTTGGTGTTGGTAGTAAAACCAAAGGTTTCAAACAGTATCTCAAATATTTTAAGCAGCGTCACAATCGGGTCGCCGCTATCGGGGCGAATAACCAGGGTGCCTTCACGGTTTAAAATCTCATCGCGCAGCTCGGTTCCCCAGTATTCCTTACACGCTTTAAAAATGTTATAGCTATCAGATACGCAGGCGATAGTGCCGGTTGGAAAACTGCGCAGCACGTGCTTGAAAATCTCCAGTTCGCCTTCTTGACCCAGTAAAGTGCAAATGCTGTGTTCCGTTGCCGGGATGCTTAAGCCGTAAACCTTTTGCGCATTGTAATAATTAATGGCCATGCCGCTTCCGGCCAGGTTATCGCTGCCGCTGAAATTAATTAAATGCGCAGCCCCGCCAATTTTGGCACTCTCCACACTACTCACCCCCCGAAAACCAAAATCATTCAGCACAAAATCAATCCCGGCTTCGGCACCCTCGCTTGCTGTTTCGCTGTAAAACCGGGTAACTACTTTCCTGATCTGGTTACTGAGCGTTGCTACCGTGCAAGGATACCATACCTGCATCAGCAGTGTCTCTAAAAAATTGGTGAGCCAGTAACATTCGGGGTCGGTGTTTTCAATGGTCATCAGCACATTACTGGTTGGCACCGCAGTACCTTCGGTAACAGCTTTTATTTTTACGGGTAGGTGGCCATTGTATTTATCCAGGATGTATTGAAATTTAGCTTTATCAAACACATCATTACGACCAAATACTTGTTGCAAAAAGCCATCGGCTTCATCCAAATCCTGTTGGGTAAATGCAGGGCCTTGCAGGTATTCTTTCAGAAAGTATTGTAGTCCGAAAAAGATGGTTTCATTAAACATACCGCCCCGGCTTTCCAGGTAACTGTAAATTTTGGTAGTGCCGGGATAGTAAAATTTATGGTGAGCGTATTTGTAGGCATCAGCCAAAAGGATCAAATTTTCGCGTTTCATGGTATTAGTTTTTAAGGTATTTGGTAATTATAACGTTGAACATTGCCACATGCTCATCGCTGATAGCCTGGTTTTCTATCATCTGTGGAAGATCGGCCAGTGGGAACCAGTCCAGGTCTATAATATCGTCTTGCGCAGCTGGTGAGCCGCTGATATAATCACAGCTGAACAATAGGGTGATGATCTTGTCAGCCTCGTTGCGGTAACGCCAGTCGTTTATTTTGCTTGATGTTTCATAGGTCATTTCTCCAATCTGCATTTCACCGCATTCTTCCATTAGCTCGCGTTTGGCAGCAGCCTCATAGTTCTCATCTTCAGGATCGGCAAAGCCACCTATAAAGCGCCATTTATTGTTGGTTGCCTTTTTGCCCAGCAGGATCTCTGTTTTATTATTTCTGAAAAGAGCGATATCTACCGTTGGATAAACTTTGGTATATTGGTTATAGTAGGCATATAAAATACCCGCACGAAAATCATTAGAGTCGAAAACCTTATCGGCATATTGTTTACGCAGCTCGGTAGCATTATAATCGCCATGCTCGGGTAATTCAACAGTTTCAAATCT
>JAQBOS010000598.1 GCA_028287925.1 Mucilaginibacter sp.
TAGGTTCAGGGAATGTAGCTACGCACCTCGCAGCGGCATTTAAAAACTCGGGGCATCGCATTGTGCAGGTTTATAGCCGCGACCTGCAAAACGCAGCTTTGCTGGCTTATCACGTAGGTGCGGAAGCAATTGATAATTTAGATCAGATCAATCCGGAAACAGACTTTTTTATCATTTCGGTAAAGGATGATGTAATTGAATCGATCGCGCAAACATTAATAAAATTTAAAAAACTACTTGTACATACATCAGGTGCTACCGATTTACAAACTTTATTAAATCTTACGGATAGTGCAGGTGTATTTTACCCCCTCCAAACGCTCAGCAAAAATAAAGAGGTCGATTTTTTAACCGTACCGCTTTGTATTGAGGGCGCAGATGAGAACATAACCAAACAGCTTATTGAGCTTGCGCAAACCATTAGTAACAACGTTTATAGAGTAAGCTCTGCGCAACGTAAAATACTGCACCTTGCCGCTGTTTTTGCCTGCAACTTCCCCAATTATCTTTACACTATTGCACAGCAGCTTTTGGCCGAACATGAAATGGGTTTTGAAATGCTTCGCCCGCTGATTTTAGAAACGGCACAAAAAGTACAAACCCACCTGCCTGCCGAGGTGCAAACCGGACCCGCCATCCGTAACGATGAAAATACAATGGCGGCACATCTGCAAATGCTTAATAATGAACCGGATTTGAAAGCGATTTACAGTTTGTTAAGTCAGGAGATTATCAAAAAGAAGAATGCCGGACCCGGGCACGGGTAATTTTGTTACTTTTGCTGAAATGAACATTTTTAAAGTTAAGATAAGCTTTGAGGAAAAGGGGCTGGAAAGTGTTGAATTACCCATTGCCGAAGGTGAATCTGTATTAGACGTTTGCCTGGAAAATGGCATAGAGCTTCAGCATAATTGCGGCGGGGTATGCGGATGCAGCACCTGCCACGTATACGTAAATAAAGGGATGGATAATATCCAGGAGATTTCTGACAAAGAAGAGGATTTTATCGACAGGGCCGTTAACCCGCGCATTAATTCGCGTTTGGGTTGCCAGTGTGTTGTTATTGACGGTGATATTGAAATAACCGTGCCTGATCAAAATCAATTTCTGGGTCATTAGAGCGACTAGATATACACCGATTATTGGTGATTACACTGATTTATAAGAATAAGTAATATTCAAAAAATGAACGACGACAAATTCAGCCTACCCATTCACTGGAAAGACCATGAAGATATTGCAATAGAACTTTATGAGAAATTTGGTGATGATTTTGGCGAATCAAAAATATACCGGATCCGCTTTACCGACCTTTTAGAGTGGGTGCTAACGCTCCCTAATTTTGCCGGTAAACGTGAAGAATCAAACGAAGGCCACCTGGAGCAGATCCAGTCGGCCTGGGTTTATGAGTGGCGGGATAACCAGTAGGGGAAGTTGGCAGTTTTGAGTTGGCAGTGAGCATAGCTAATCAGTGAAATCATATTTTTAAATCGGTGAAATCATAATATATCTGTGGAATCATTTTTATCCAAGCTTAAAGAAATAACTACGTTGGTTTTTGATGTAGATGGCGTATTAACAGATGGCTCTGTTTTTGTAACGGAGGACGGATTGCAAAGCCGCGCATTTAATATTAAGGATGGTTATGCTTTGCAACTAGCCGTAAAGTGCGGGTATAATGTTGTCACAGTTTCCGGCAGTCGTTCAAAAAGCCAGCTTTACCGTTTAAATAGTTTGGGCATAACCGATGTTTATATGGGGATCCACACTAAGATCACCAAGCTTAAGCTCTATCTTGAAGAAAAAAGTATCAGTCCGGAAAATGTGCTTTACATGGGCGATGATATCCCTGACCTGGAAGCAATGAAATATGTAGGGCTGCCTGTTTGTCCGGCAGACGCTGTTGAAGAGATAAAAGCCATAAGCAAATACGTCTCCCCAATAAGCGGCGGTAAAGGCTGCGCCCGCGACGTAATTGAAAAAGTACTGAAGATCCAGGATAAATGGATGACGGAAGAGGCGTATAGCTGGTAGTTCATAGTTGATGGTTCATGATAGCTTCGGAGACGGGCTAATGGATTATGGTAACCAGCATCTAACGGCTTACATCTTTAACTATATCAGGCTAAAAACCATCAACAATTCTGCTTCCGGCTATGAACCATGAACTATTAACTATGAACTTCCCCCAAATCATCCTCGCATCCAAATCGCCACGCCGGCAGGAACTGTTAACGCTGATGGATCTTGAATTCCGCATTGTGCTGAAAGATGTTGATGAATCGTACCCGGATAGTTTAACCCCTGAAGAAGTTGCTGTTTACATTGCCACCCAAAAAGCAAAAGCATTTGATGAAACGGTAGGAGATGAGATCGTTCTCACTGCCGATACCATAGTTTGTATTGACAACCTGATCTTAGGTAAACCCGAAAATGCTATCCATGCTATTGAGATGCTGCAATTACTTTCAGGCAGAATGCACAGGGTAATAACAGGAGTATGCTTGTTGCATAAACACCAATACCATAGTTTTTATGACGTATCTGAAGTTTATTTCGGCAAGCTTTCTGATGAAGAAATTACTACTTACGTAAACAAATACCAGCCTTTTGATAAAGCCGGCTCATACGGTATCCAGGAGCGGATAGGCTTGATTGGTATTGAAAGAATAAATGGCTCTTATACCAATGTGGTTGGGTTGCCTACAGAGAAATTGTATAGAGAATTAGCGAAATTGTAGAGACGCGAGGCATCGCGTCTCTACAATTATTCTTATTTTACATTTAACGTATTATTCTTCCTGTTAACATCCGGCAAAGCATTGTCGGGATCAACGGTTACACTTTCAACTTCGGTAGTGGTAGGGATGGTAAAGGTGATAGCCTTGTTTTGCAGCCAGGTTTCTACCGGGAAATAAGTGCGTTGTTTAGTTCCATCCTTTAGTTTAACCTCTACTGTAA
>JAQBOS010000637.1 GCA_028287925.1 Mucilaginibacter sp.
TTCCTTTACAGTGGCTATCACATCCCGGTTAAAACATTCGCTGTTTTGATAGTTTTCAGCTATCGGCTTGCCACTCACCGCAATGGTTTCCCGGTTTAAAAAACTATCCAGTTCCTTCATTACGGCAGGAATCCCACCAGCATAATAAAGGTCTTCCATAAAATATTTGCCCGATGGTTGCAAATTGGCAAGCAGCGGGATCTCTTTTGCTGCCGTATCAAAATCATCAATCGTAAGCTTAACCCCTATCCGGCCAGCTATTGCCAGCAAATGAATTATAAAATTGGTTGAGCCGCCGATGGCTGCGTTGGTTAGTATGGCATTTTCAAATGCCTGCGGAGTAAGAATGTCTGATAATTTCAGATCCTCCTTCACCATATCAACTATACGCATGCCTGACAGGTGAGCTAATACCTTCCTGCGGGAGTCAGCTGCCGGGATTGCTGCATTTTCAGGCAATGAAAGGCCCAAAGCTTCGGTCATCACAGCCATGGTTGATGCGGTACCCATTACAGCACAATGCCCCCTGCTGCGCGACATGCAAGCCTCAGCAACATTCATTTCCTCTTCCGACATCCTTCCAGATCGCTGCGCTTCCGAAAACCGCCATACATCAGAGGTGCCAATGTCCCTGCCCTGGTATTTACCCGTAAGCATGGCCCCGCCAGAAACAACTATGGTTGGGATGTTTACACTACACGCGCCCATAATAAGCGAGGGTGTGGTTTTATCACAACCGCAGAGCAGCACCACACCATCCAGCGGGTTAGCCCTGATAGATTCCTCCACATCCATACTCACCAAATTGCGGTAAAGCATAGCGGTGGGCTTAATAAGCGTTTCACCAAGCGACATTACCGGGAACTCAACCGGGAAACCACCGGCTTCATAAATGCCATGCTTAACAGATTCTGACAGCTCCCTGAAATGGGCGTTACAGGGTGTTAACTCCGACCATGTATTACAGATGCCGATTACGGGCTTTCCCTTAAACTCATGCGCCGGGATGCCCTGGTTCTTCATCCACGAGCGATAGATAAAGCCGTCCTTACCCGTTCTGCCAAACCAGTTGCTGCTTCTCAGCTTTTTTTCAGTCATTGTTGATTGTGCGGTTTATGAACCTCAAAGTTATATTTTTTACATAGACAAAAGATACGTTTAATAAAGAATCAAATTAAGCCTGTTAACACATCTCCGTATATCACAGATAACGCATATATGCTGTTTTTTTTGTATTTTTGAATTGACAGTTATAGTTATTAAACTATAAATTTTGCTTTATATTAAATGAAAATCAACAGAAATATGGCAATGGCGGTTAACCATGTAAAAATGGAAGTTGAAGATTCACTTGATGTGGGGTTTTGGTTAAGTAAAACACCATCAGAACGCCTTGCCGAAGTTGTACGTTTAAGAAAAAAATATTTCACCTGGCTAAATGGTTCATTCCCTCAAAAAATAGAAAAAGTAGTTCATCAAAAGAAAATATAATGTTCGAACAGGATTTTATTGACTTTATCGAACTATTAAATCAGCATGGCGTAGATTATATGGTTGTTGGAGCGCACGCTCTTGCTTATTACGGTCGGCCAAGACATACAGGCGATTTAGATATCTGGATAAATCCAAGCAGTAAAAATGCAGCTAAAATGGTCAACGTTTTGCGTGATTTCGGATTTGGATCCCTTGGGCTTATTGAATCCGATTTTCTGAAAGAAAACTACGTTACACAGTTAGGTTATCCTCCTTTGCGTATTGATATACTTAATTCAATATCAGGGGTTGAATTTAGTGAAGCTTTTGTAAACAAAATTGAAGGTGAAGTAGATGGACTTAACATTTATTTTATCAACATTCCAGATTTCATTAAAAACAAAGAAGCTACTGGCAGAAATAAAGATTTGGGAGATATCGCAGCTTTGAAGAAGGATCTGAAATAGCGTCTGTACTAACTTAACGTCAAGTATGTGACTTATAAATACATGCATTTCACGAAATCGTCATACCTTGGCTGGCAGATCTCACCAGACTGAGTTTTAAAAACTTCATAAGTCTTTGTATCTTTATTCCCGTAATGAATAATACCAGAATCCATAAATATCAAACTCTATTTTCAAAATGGTTGCTTGCAGCTGTTTTGCTGCTGAGTTTTTTTACTTTTTCGGGATTAGTTAGTCAAACCCAACAAAAGCCCAATGCCCCGCAAACCACATGGGTGCAAAGCAGCCAAAACCAGGTTGCAAAAAGCATTACTTATAAAAGGGCTTTAAACCACACACAAAACAGGTTCAATACCATTTCTTCTTTCGTTATATCATCCATTAATTTAAGTGAGATGCATAGCAGGCAGGTGAAAGTGCAAATGACTCATCATTGCAAACTCAATATCCAAGGCCTGTCGACCCTGCTTTTTTATCAGCATAAAACCATCCCGCAAAATACAAGCGACGACCCTGCAATCGCTTTAGTATAACACCTCCTTTTAACCGCCTAAGCGGTAAAGTCAATTTTATTAAGCTGCTGAAGAACATTCAGTAACATCATTTATTTTTTAAAACAAGCATATGAAACAGCTCAAAAAGGTAATAAGGCTTTGTGCCTTAGTCCTTTTTATGGTGCTTGCAGTGGCAGGTATCGGTATATTTGGGATAGCCCCAACATTAAGCAAAGACAGGAAATTATTTGCAGATACAGAATCAGTAACAGAACAAAACGAAAAAGGCAGTGCTGAAAACACCGGGCAAGAGAATCTGATGCTTTAAAAAATATCAAAACTCCGTGTCTCTCTGTGCTTCCCCCGTGACCTCTGTGGTTAATTTTTTACCGCGGGGTTCACAGGGAGATGCACAAAGCAACGCAGCGTAAAATCAAATTTCTATCTTCAATTTTAATCCACATATTAGTAAATGAAAAAATACTATATCCTTATCATTCTTTTCTCCGCCGCATTGATAGGCTCAGCAATTAACCCGCATGATTATTTTACCTGGATCCTGGAGGTTTTTCCGGCAATCATTGGTTTTATAATTTTGTTGGTAACATTCAAACGGTTCAGATTTACCTTTTTAACCTACTGTATGATTTTGATCCATTGCTGCATATTATTTGTAGGCGGACACTATACTTATGCAATGGTCCCGTTGTTTGATTGGGTTAAGGAAGTTTTTCATCAAAGCCGTAATAATTATGATAAGCTTGGCCATTTTGCACAGGGATTTGTTCCTGCAATGATAGTGCGTGAAATTTATATCCGTCAAAATATCATTCAAAAGAAAACATGGATCCCGTTTTTGACGGTAGTAGTTTGTATGAGCATCAGCATGTGCTATGAATTTTTAGAATGGTTTGTTTCAATTGCTTCGGGCTCGTCAGGCGATTCGTTTTTAGGCACCCAGGGCGATGTTTGGGATACACAATCAGATATGCTTTTTGCAACTATTGGTGCAATTTGCATGGTTTCCTTTTTCTATAAATTACAGGATAGGAATATCAAAAAACTCCAGGTTAACTAAAATTCTTAATCCTGTTGTAACATTTAGTATCAAGTCTGTTCTAAAATTAGCTGCCCTAAATAAAGTTGTAGTTATAAGGACAAACTCCTAGTTTTAGCTGTAATTAACTGACCCGATTATCATAAAAACAAAAAAATGAAGCACTTTTACTTTAAACCCGTTTTTGCTGCGCTGATGCTGGCCAGCGTAAGCCTGTATGCACAACAGGAAGCTGTTGATACAGCAGCATTTAACAAGATCAGGAAAGCTGAAATGACAAATTCACACATTCCTACCATCGCTCATTATATTACCGACGTTTCAGGACCCCGGTTAACCAACTCTCCCGGTTATAAAAGAGCCGGTGTGTGGGCTGTTGAAACCATGAAAAAATGGGGAATGGCAAATACAGCCATGGAGCCTTGGGGCAATTTTGGTAAAGGATGGGAAATTGAAGATTTCAGCATCTCGTTAAAGGCGCCATACTCACAATCAATTACTGCATACCCTGAACCATGGAGCGGCAACACCAAAGGCGAGATCCGCGGCGAGGTTGTTATATTACCACAGGCAAACGCTATGGATACGGCTTACATAATTAAGCACTCGGCCGATTTTAAAGGGAAATTTGTTTTGGTAGTAGCAGGCGCTCCCGCCTACGAGCCCGATTTTAAACCATCGGCAGAACGTTTGGCAGATACCGCGCTGGCCAATATGAAAGATACCTATATGCTGAGCAGGGAAGTATTAGAGGGTTACCTTAAATATTTTAACATCATTAACAGGGTTCCTCAATTAATCCAAAAATCAGGAGCATTGGCAATAATAACCTCAGGCGGTGAAAACAGGAACGGAACTGTGTTTGTACAGGGGCTTATGGGCTACAAAACCAATACAACCGAAAGCGTGGTTAAGGTAGCAATAGCTTCTGAAGATGCACAGCGCATAAAAAGGCTGATCGCATCGGGTCATAAGGTTGAGCTAAACTTAAATGTAAAGGCTAAATTTAATGATTCGGATATAAAAGGCTACAATGTTGTTGGCGAAATACCAGGAACCGATCCTAAACTAAAAGCACAGCTGGTAATGCTTGGCGGCCACATGGACGCATGGGCTTCATCAACCGGGGCAACCGATAACGGAGCCGGCTGTATAGTAATGCTTGAAGCTGTACGCCTGCTTGATTCGCTGGGCTTAAAACCAAAACGCACCATCCGCATAGCTTTATGGGGCGGCGAAGAGCAGGGCCTTTTAGGATCATACGGCTACGTAAAAAACCATTTCAGAGGAGTTGACATGGCTATAAAACCTGAACAGGCTAAAGTATCGGCCTATTTTAACCTTGACAATGGAACCGGCAAGATTCGCGGCATTTTTGCACAGGATAATACCGCCATAAAACCAATATTTGAAGAATGGTTTAAACCATTTTCCGACCTTGGCGCAAGTACGGTAACCCTTAAAAACACAGGCTCAACAGATCATCTTTCGTTTGATTGGGCAGGCATCCCGGGTTTCCAGTTTATCCAGGACCCTATTGATTACGAAACCCGTACCCACCACAGCAACATGGACAATTACGATCACCTGAAAATTGAAGACCTGAAACAGGCTGCTATTATTGTAGCATCGTTTGTTTACCAGGCCAGCAACAGGGCAGATCTGTTACCACGCAAACCTTTGGAAAAAGGAATTTTTGTGTTTGACGGATTATAGGATTTAAATACCAATAAAAGCAAGAAGCCGCCTCATGTTGTGAGGCGGCTTCTTGCTTTTATTGGTTTCTTTATGCGGTGGTTTCTGCAACCCGGCTAATGCTGCATCAGCTGTTTTTTGTAATTAAGAGCTTGTTAGAAGCATTCGACAATATCTGTGTGCTTTATCTGTTAACTTATAATATATTATCCTCATTTAAAACGCAATTATAAAACCAAAGAGAAATTATATTAACTCGTAATAGCTGCCATTTCTAATATTTTAACTTTTTTAAACAACCGTGTAGCGTTACCTGTTTTTTATCCGTAATGCTTATTATAAATTATAGAGGAATATAGAATATGAAAAACTTTAAAACCCTTTCAAAAAAATTAGTAGCAGGGATCAGTACTGTTTGCATGCTATCTTTTGTGCTGTCGTCATGCTTAAAAGGCAGCAGTTCTAACACGCCAGCCCCGCCGGTCGCGTTATTATCTGTTGTCCAGGATTCTCCAGGGCAGCCGGCTTTGGACTTTTCAATTAATGGCACCAGGGTAAATGCAAGTGCAATAAATTATGGAGGCTTTCTTGATTATTTCCAGGCTTATGCCGGCCAAAGAACATTTCTGTTTAGCAAAAATGGGGCAGGAACAACCGTTCTTAGCGATACCGCAACGTTAAAACAAAACGTGGCTTATACATTATGCCTGGTTAACCTGCCAACCACCCCGCAGTTTTTATTGCTTACAGATACAATTGCGCAGCCTGCGTCCGGTAATGCCGCTTTACGTTTTGTAAATTTAAGCCCTGATGCTACCGCTGTTGATTTTGCCGTAAAAGATGGCGATGTGTTTGTGCCAAACAAAAGCTTTAAGGGATTCTCAACTTTTAAATCAATTATAGGAAAGTCCTATAATTTTGAGATCAGGAAAGCCGGAACATCCACCGTACTGACAACATTAAGCAGTGTTACTTTAAATAGCGGTTTTGTGTACACTGTTTATTTACGCGGCTTTGCTGCTGCAACAGATGCCACGAAACTGACTGCCGATTTAATTACCAATGCTCATCCTTCTTATAATTAATTTAGGGATTAATTATTTATTTGGTCGAAACCCGCCCTGGTGGCGGGTTTCTTTTTTACCCTGATTTACCACTTCTACTGTAACTTTTTCGCGTCAATTATACTTAGCAGCTATAATTTTAGCATATTTAGTTCTTGCGAAATAAGAGGCAAGAAATCAAGAGTCAGGAATCAAGACAGGAAAAAAGAAAATTCATCAGATAGATCTTGATTCCTGCATCTTTCTTGATTCTTGACCTCTTGATTCTTGCATCTTTTTTTACCAATCAGCTATGAAGAAATTTTTACTGCCTGTCTTTATTTTGTTCGCCGTTTATAATGTATCGGCTCAAAGCATCAAAAAAAAACCGCTTGATCATACTGTTTATGATAGCTGGCAAAGCATTGATAATGAACATATCAGCAATAACGGCAAATGGGTAATATATGTAGTTAAGCCACAGGAAGGCGACGCTGAGCTTGTAATAACCGACGCGAAAAACAGCAGTAAATTCCGGATCCCAAGAGCTGATACTGCCCGCATTACCACCGATTCAAAATATGCGGTAATGCTGATAAAGCCATTTTTTAAGGACATCCGCCAGGCTAAGATCAAAAAGAAAAAGCCTGCCGAGTTTCCTAAAGATACATTAGGTATAATTACACTTGGTGAAAACAATGTAGAAAAAATACCGGCTATCAGGTCATTCAAAATAGCTGAGAAAGCGCCTGTAGTTGCCTACCTGTCCCCTGCCGACACATTAAAAAAACCTGCTGCAGCCGATACTTCAAAAAAAGCCATTGCCAACACCATAGCCCCACCTACCCGCGAGGGAGCTGAGCTTTCTGTAAAACAATTGCTTACCGGAAAAACCCGTTCATTTCAATATGTCACCGAGTACCAGCTTACAAAAAATGGTAAGCTGCTGGCCTTTGCGGTTACAGCTCCAAAAAAATCAAAGCTTATAAACTCAGGTCTTTATCTTTATGATATTGATAAGGATACTTTAAAAATGATAAGTACCGGCAGGGGAAATTACCGCAACCTTGTTTTTGATGATGCAGGTAAACAACTTGCCTTTACTGCAGAAAAAAATGCGGAGAAGGCGCTCGTAAAGCCCTTTAAGCTTTATTATTACAACGGCCAGAAAGATAGCGCCGAAACCATTGCGGCGCCTAACTCGTTAGGTATGCCCGATAAATGGGCGGTAAGCGGCGATGGTAAAGTATATTTTAGTAAAAGCGGCGGCAACCTGTTTTTTAACACCGCGCCTATCCCAAAACCTATTGATACCACCATAGTCGATTTTGAGGTAGCAAAGCTGGATATCTGGAATTATAAAGACGATTATTTACAACCACAGCAGTTAAAAAATTTGCAGCGCGAATTGAGGCGCGGTTACCTGGCTATTATAAGACCGGTTTCGGGCGATAAAAAGCTTACCCAGTTAGGCGATATAGATATGCGGGATATTTTAGTCCCTGATAATACCGACGCTGGCTTTGTTTTAGGTTTAACAGATACGGGGGCACGGGTGCAAAGCCAGTGGGAAGGCGGATCCGGCCAGGAAGCTTATTTAATAAATACACGTACAGGTGGCAGGGTGCGTATAAATGACCGCTTAAAGGCGCGATATAGCATTTCGCCGGATGGTAAGTATGTTGTTTGGTTTGATGTAAAAGACCAAAACTGGCACAGCTACTCAATTGCAACCGGTAAAAAAATAAATTTGACAGCCAATACCGGCGTTAAAATGGGCGAAGAGGAGAATGATGTTCCTGATGATCCGTCGCCTTATGGTATTTCAGCATGGGAGCAGCATGATAAAAACGTATTGATCTATGATCGTTACGATATCTGGAGCATTGATCCGGCTACCGGCAATGCGCTTAATTTAACAAACGGCATTGGCAGAAAGAATAAGATCATCTTCCGCTACAATTATACCGATCCCGAACAAAAATTTATCCCTGCCAAAACAATGCTTTGGTTAATTGCACAAAATGAAGGCAACAAGCAATGGGGATATTATAAAAAAGAGCTGGGCAGTGAAGAGGCACCAGAGAAGGTCATCATGGCGGCTAATGGATACGGCAGCCTGCAAAAAGCAAAAAATGCACCCGAATTTATCTACACCAAATACAGTTACCGGCAATCTCCGGATGTGTACATATCATCCGACCTAAAGAAAGAGACGCGCTTAAGCGCCACCAATCCGCAACAGTCCCAATACAATTGGGGCACTGCCGAACTGGTTGAATGGACCACACCCAAAGGCTATCATTCCAAAGGCATATTGTATAAACCGGAAGATTTCGATCCCACAAAAAAATACCCGATGATCGCTTATTTTTATGAAAAGCTGTCGGATGGGCTTTACAGTTATATTCCCCCCGCTCCTACACCGTCAAGATTGCCTATCTCGTTCTTTGTAAGTAATGGTTATTTGGTATTTGCACCGGATATCAGCTACCAGACCGGGCACCCGGGGGCATCAGCGGTTGAGTTTGTTAACTCGGGGGTTGAAGCTTTGAAAAAGAATGCATGGGTTGATGCTGCGCACATAGGCATCCAGGGTCAAAGCTGGGGCGGATACCAGGTAGCATATTTAATCACCCAAACTAATATGTATGCTGCCGCATGGGCAGGCGCACCGGTTGCCAACATGACCTCTGCTTACGGCGGCATCCGCTGGGAAACGGGTGTTAACCGGCAATTTCAGTACGAAAAAACACAAAGCCGCATTGGCGCCACCCTTTGGGAAAAGCCGGAGCTTTATATAGAAAACTCGCCGTTATTCCAGCTGCCCAAAGTAAAAACCCCGGTAATGATCATGTCTAACGATGCTGACGGGGCCGTGCCATGGTACCAGGGGATCGAGATGTTTACCGCTTTACGCAGACTGGGCAAACCCGTTTGGCTGCTGCAATATAACGGCGAGGCGCATAACCTTGTTCAAAGGCAAAACCGCAAAGATATCTCTATCCGCGAGCAACAATTTTTCGATCACTTTTTAAAAGGAGCGCCCATGCCTGTCTGGCTTGAGAAAGGCGTTCCTGCTATTGATAAAGGGAAAGACTGGGGATTTGAGCTGGAGAAGTGAGAAAGTTCATAGTTGATGGTTCATAGTTCATGGCCGAAAAGAAAGAAAAACTTACGAAGTTTTAAAAACTTCGTAAGTTTAATATCCATGAACCAATTATTTATTTTCTTTAATTACCTTTAGGCCTTTTGTCCAACGTAATAATTGATCAAGCATCAGGGTTGCTGCTTTGTTCAATTTTTCATCGGCCACAAATTGATTTTCCTCATTAATAAACTGGTGCAGCATCGGGATGTTTACCATTTCGCCAAGTGATATTGTTTTTAGCGATAACAAGTCTGATTTAAGGCTCATCACCGCCCTTACACCGGCAAATGGCCCTGCGCTATAGCTCACAATTCCGGCAGGTTTATAGGCCCATTCATGTACCAGGTACTCCAGGGCATTTTTTAATGATGCCGGATAGCTGTAATCATATTCGGCGGTAACAAAAATAAAGGCGTCGGCCTCTTCAATTTTTGCGCTCCATTGTTTGGTATGCTCATGTTCATACTGGCGCATAATCGGGTGAATGGCCTCATTCATTACGGGCAGGTTAATTTCGCCGAGGTCAAGCAGCTCCACTTCAAAGCCATGGTTTTTTGCCACTTCAGTTATCCAGCCGGCAACTATCGGCCCTTTTCGGCCCAGCCTTACAGTTGATGATATTATTTTAAGCTTATACATTCTTTTTCTTTTATAAGCGCAAATATATTACATGTTTAAACATATAATTATATGTAAGTATAAAGTTTACACAACACCTACAACTTTTGGTATTATTTGCAGAGGGATTACAATTAACAAAGTATTATAATAACTATTTTCCCTTAGGCTTGTTAAACTTTTAGTTGAATAAATTGATCAAAACAGTAATGAAAGCGCTCATCATCAATTGTACCCTAAAACCATCACCTGAATTTTCAAATACCGGCGCGCTGATTAAAAAGGCAGAGCAGCAATTGAAAGACAATGGCGTACAAACTGAAGTGATCCGCCTTGTTGATTACGATGTGAAGCCTGGCACTGAAAGTGACATGGGCAAAGGTGATCAATGGCCGCTTATTCTGAATAAAATAAGAAAGTGCAATATCTTTATTATAGGTACGCCAATATGGATGGGGCACCTGGCGTCAACCACACAGCGGATGATTGAGCGGCTGAATGCCATTTTTCATGAAGACGGTTTCGCCGATGAAAAAACAGGTCAGTATTTCACTTATAACAAAGCTGCTGGCTGCCTGGTAACCGGTAACGAGGATGGTGCCCATGCATGTGCCGCACAAGTACTTTGGGCGATGCAGGAGCTTGGCTTTACTGTACCGCCTAATGTAAACGCTTATTGGGTAGGCATGGCCGGCGGCGGCGAGGATTATGTGGAAGCCGGGGAGAAAAATTTTATTACACCAACTATACCCTCCGCTGGATGATAGCCAACCTTACCTATTTTGCAAAACTGTTAAAAACCAATCCTATTGACAGCAATTTGAATGAACTGCAGAAATTGGCAAAAAGGGATGTCTGAACCATGATTCTAAGCCTTTGTTGATGTTGTCACCATAGGTGTTCGGAAGATTCGTTGTCTCTTACAGTAAGAGCCTTCGGCTCGATACATCTTGTAACAACGGGTTTCAACCCGTTGAGAACTGTCATGCCACATGTACGGAGTGCCATCGGCACGGTGCATATCGATGTTAGGAACTATTTACCATTTTGCATGATTTATATGGACCGAACCTATGGTTCTTTTTATCTGCTTTTTATGGACAACGGATTAAAATCCGTTGTTACAATATAGGTCGAGGCTACGCCTCTGGCAATTCTTTTTTAGCGTTGGGGCAATGAAAATGAAGGATTATAAATCTTTCGAACACTCGTAATGACAACATCAACAAAGGCGAAGCTTGATTAAGAAAGTGACAAGCATCAGGGAAATCCTTTAATCAAGGAAATCAAGGTTCAAAACGCTACCTGTTAAACTCAAACAGCTCCGCATTTTCATTCTTCTTCCCCTGGATCAGGTCCTGCAGTATCTCTGCAGCAATAACGCTAAAGGTTATGCCATTACCGCCAAAGCCAAGCGCAAAATAAGTATTAGGCCTTTCAGGGATGCTGCCAATATAGGGCAAACCGTCTTTTGTTATGGCAAAGGCGCCTGCCCAGCTAAAATCAGGCTTTAAGGGAATGTGCGGCATCTTTTCGAGAAAGGCGCTTGTTAATTGTTCTGCTTTTTTGCTGATGAGCGACGGCTTTATATGCGGATGATGGTTAGGATCGTCACGGCCGCCTATCAGGATCCGGTTTTCGCTAACCACACGGAAATACATATAAGGTGTAGCCGTTTCCCATACCAGGCTGTTGCGATGCCAGAAATATTTATCATCCAGCGGCTCCGATACCAAGGCATAGGTGGAATGGATCTCGGCTATCTTTTTAGGCACATATTTCAGACTTTCGTACCCGCAGGCTATCACTAGTTTTTTGGCTTTTATTTTTAACCCGTCGTGGGTTTGAAGAGCAACGCCCTGTCTGGTGTTTTCTACCTGGCTGATCTGGGTATTGTTATAAACCTTATTCCCCTTTGCCTGGAAATCTTTTAACAGCGCGTGAGTAAGCAGGTAAGCATCCACCTCGCCTCCATCCTCGCTCAATATAGCTCCCGGCGCCTCAAAACCAAAGGTGTTTTTTATGTCAGCTTTTTCCAGCCAGTCAACCCTAAAGCCATGCTTTTTGCGCAGCTGATATTCCAGCTGCAGTTTTTCAGTATGATTTTTAAAGCTTGCATATTGCAGGCTCGGCACCAAATGAAAATCGAACTTCGGTTTTAAGGTTTTGCAGATGCCGGCGATATCATAAATTGCTTTGCGACATAGCTCATAGCTTTTAACAGCATTGTTTTCACCCACATAATTGCTTAGTTCGGTTAAAGGGGTGTCAATTTCATATTGCAAAAAGGCAGTGCTGGCAGCGGTGCTGCCCATCCCCACGTGCCGCCGGTCGAACACGGCAACTTTTAACCCTGTATTGCAAAGGTACCATGCCGTTAAGGCTGCGCTGATGCCTGCCCCCATAATAGCCACATCAAGATCCAGGTCCTCACGCAACGATGGGTACTGGGCAACAATACCGTTTTTCATTAACCAATAAGGATTTTGCTCGTAAAGGTTCATTGACATTTATATCCACTATTATTTGCTTTACTAATACCATGAAACAAAAGATTTGTTTGAATAGCTTGGTTTATCAGCCTCTTCAATGGCCCTCCCCCTTCCTGACAAATGACTAATGACTAATGACCATTACCTACCCCTTCACCGGCTCAATAAAGATCTGTTTTATCCGGGGGAAATCTTTTTGGATAGTTTTGGTGATACGTTCAATAGCGTCGGTAATTTGTAGGGTGGTCAGGTTATCTTTAAAAACAGTGTTTAGCTGCAATAGTACTTCTTCGGGCGACATATAGGTGCTGAAATGCTTTTTCACTTTTATTACAGCTTCATCCGCCTGTGCAAGCTGGATTACTTTCTTAAGAGTTTTGCGGCTGGTAGACTCGCCCAATAACAAGCTTTTACTTTCACGTACCAATACACCAGATATGGCGATCAATATAATACCTATCAGTACGGAAGCAATGCTGTCATAGTAAGGATTATTGTACAAATGGCCCAAAAACACGCCTAAAAAAGCTACTATTAAACCCATTATATCACCTACATCACCCAAAAGCACAATTATTACTGATGGATCCTTGGTTTGTTTTACTGCCTTCCAAAAAGATAAACTGCCTCTTTGCTTATTAAATGCCTTAAATGCTGAATACAGAGATATGGTTGTAAATACAAAAGCTATGCCCAAAACGCTATAATCCCAACCTTCATTAGCATCCAGCACCGGGTGCTGGATGCGCACAATGCCCTGATAAACAGAAACACATCCGCCTAAAACAAAGATCATGAGCGATACGATGAACGACCAGAAATACAGTTCTTTCCCATACCCAAACGGGCGGCTAAGATCGGCTTTGCGGACACTGTTTTTTATCCCCCAGATCAACAAAACCTGGCTTACAGCATCAATTACCGAATGAATCCCCTCCGAGATCATGGATGAGCTGCCGGTAAACGCCGCCGCAGTAAACTTTGACGCCGCAATAAGCAGATCAACAGCTAATGAGATGTAAATGAACACTTTTGATTTCATCCTTGTGATTACAACAAGGTTTTAGGCAATTAGTTGGCGAAGCCTGAATATTAGTTTAACCCAAACCGTCCATATCAATCACCTGTATTAATCCCCAAACCAATGACTAATGATTAATGACTAATGACTAATGACTAATGACTAATCCCCCTCCTCTCCCTTTACAAAAAACTGCTTATTAAAGTTCACCAAATAAAGCTCAGTTACCGCACGGGTGCAGGCGGTATAAAACCAGCGGAGAAAATCGATATTTACCATTTCCTCAGTCAGGTAGCCCTGGTCAATAAATACAGCGTCCCATTGTCCACCCTGGGCTTTGTGGCAGGTAATGGCATAGGCAAATTTTATTTGTAGTGCGTTATAATAAGGATTAAGCTTCAGCTCATTCCATTTGGCGCGCTTATTTGGGATATGGTCGTAATCTTTCATTACCTCCAGGTAAAAGCGTTTCTGATCATCAGGCAGCAACGCCGGGGCTTCGGAGTAAAGGGTGTCCAGCATTATCTTGCAGTCAATCACAGGGTCTTCGGCATAATCAATAAACTCCAGCTGCACATCAGCGAAGCGAAAACCGTACATATCTTCAAAGCGGCGCACCTTTTTTATCCGGGCAATATCCCCATTGGCAATAAATCCCGTGCTGCTCTCCTCCTTTTCCTGCATCCAGAAATAGTTATTCTTTACCACCATAACCTGGTCGCCCCCGGTAAGCTCCTCTTCCCGGTATAAAATGCGGTTCCGGATCTGCTTATTATAAGCATTGGCATTTTTGTTCGAGCGGCAAATTATTAAGGTATTGTCGTTACCGTATTTATTATAGGCATAGTTAAGCCCTTCCTCCAGCATATCGCCGCCCATACGGTAAACGTCTTTATAGCCTTTAGTAATTATCTGGGGCATTTTCTCTTTTCCCCTGCGGATAATATCCCTAACCCTGGTAACATTGAATAAAATGCCAGAATCTTTTTGCTGGCGCAGCACATCGGTAAGCTCATAGGTAAAAATATCCAGCCCAAACCTGTCCTTCATCAGCTTGGGGTTTAACGCCGGACTATCATCCGACCCCACCGGGGGCAGCTGGGCAGTATCGCCAACCAGCATCAGCTTACAGTTTTTAGTATTGTAGGTATAGTTTATAAGGTCGTAAAGTAATGATGATTTGTGGCCAATCCCAATATCATCCGAGATCATGGAAGCTTCATCAACAATAAACAGGGTATTGTCGGCCAGGTTATCCCCTATCAAAAACCCTTCATCAACATTAACTGCTGATTTTTTACGGTAGATTTTTTTATGAATGGTAAAAGCCTTTCGCCCCGAATATGCCGTAATAACCTTTGCCGCACGCCCGGTTGGAGCCAGCAGAACATATTTAAAGTTATAGTTGCGCAAAGCCTTAACCAATGCGCTTACAATGGTAGTTTTACCCGTACCGGCATACCCCTTCAATATAAAACACTCATCGCCATTATCGCTCAGCAAAAACTCATGTAGCTTGCCAAACAGATCCAGCTGTTGAGGTGTGGCTTCGTGAGGGAATGCTTTTTGGATATGTTCTGACACTGTTGATTGAGTTAACTAAGTTGAATAAGTTAAGAAGGCAAATTTATGAATTAATTGATGAGCGATGTAATGAAGAATTGGGCAGGATAAAACACAATTATCAGGCTTACCTGTGAAAAATAAAACGTACTTATAAAACTAACCGGCTTAAAATCAACGTAACTATTCTTCTGTCTTTTCGTAAAAGCACGAATGAATGATTTTCAAATACCCGATAACCTGTCCGTATGAAAAAAATTTATCTCGAATTCCTGAGGGGGATCTCAACTGTATTTATTTTGGGTTGGCACATGGCTTTCCTGGCTCCTACAGGGCATCCAACCAGACTTACGGCATATTGGGGTACTGATGCGTTAATAATGTTTTTTATGCTTTCGGGCCTGGTAATTAATCTTTCCGAAAGCAGAAAACCAAAATCCACATTCGCGTTTATAAGCAACCGGTTTATCCGGATCTACCCGCAGTTTATTGTAGGCATGTTGTTGGCATTTGTGGCGCTTTATGTTACAAATACAGCTTTCCCATCCTTAAAAACCATCATAGGCAACTTTTTTATGGTAAGTACCATGAAAGATTATATGGGCTACGTTGTTCCAAGTATCCAGAGTAATCTTCCCGTATGGTCGCTCTCATTTGAAGTGGCCTTTTACGTTCTGTTTGCGCTAACCATTGGCCGCTATCAAAAAAAGGCAATATTTTATTGGCTTATACTTTCCCTTATTGCCATACCGCTTTATTTTTTCAGGCTTGAACGGGATGTTTTAACCCATATTATAGCCGTATTTGCATTTTCATCAGTATGGATAGTAGGCTATTACATTTACCAATACCGTGATTATTTTTATGCCGAGAAATACACAGTCCTTTTCGGGCTTGGTATCCTGCCCTTAATTTCAAGGATGCAATTTTCTCCCAATTTCTACGATCCTTTAAAGTATTTCATCTTTTCCATATTTGCCATTCCTTTTTTCAGGTATTGTTTACAATTACCTCCGACAGGCAAAAAAATAAAAATGATTTACTTAATAATACCGCATACCATTTTTGTTATCGCTGCGCTCACAATACGTTATATGCCTTTAAAAAATGCTGTAATATACAGCACTTTCCCTTACGTTTATATGGGGATTGGCTACCTTATTGATGTATTAAAAATAAAAGACAGGCTGATAAATTTCATAAGTAGATCCGGCGCTATTATGGGTAAATATTCCTATTCATTATACATTAGCCATTACACCATCCTCTTTATTTTTTCTAAGTTAATTCATAATGTGTTGATTTATGCGCTTGTTAGTTTACCTATTATTTTGATAATTGCTTACGGCCTCGAAAGCTGGTTTCAGCCTGCTGTGATGAAGTATTTTAAGAAACAAAAACAGCCGGACGCTTTGGTTAAGGGGCATGATTTACGCCTGCCTGTAGTTTCGGCTCATGTGGTAAGCAACACTTAAAAAGCAAGTTGCCGGTATATTTAGCGAAAACAATACGCTTATTAATAATACAGATAGCAAATAACAAAAAATAGTTACTTTTGCTTATCTGCATGAGCGACAACAACAACTATACCGATAATAACTTTAACCTGTACCAGGCTTACAGTTATACTTTATTATTACAGGTTGAGGCAACTTCATTTAGTTATGCGGTTGTTAATGACACCCATTTACTGGTTTCGGCCCAAAACTGCGAACTGCAGGAACTTACCCAGCCCAGGGCTTTAAACGACCTGTTATCGGCTACTTATAAAAAAATCATCATTGGGATGCCTGCTTCCGGGTTAACACTTGTCCCAAATAGCTTATTCAGGGAAGAGCAGGTTTCAGGCTTTGCCCGTTTTTTGGATGTGAAAGATAATGAAAAGGTTTTTGCTCAAACGCTTGATGATGTAAATGCCATCATTTATAAAACCAATGAAAACCTGGTTTCCGCTGTAGAGAAATTTGGTCTGCAAAACACGGTTTATACCGCCAAAGGGTGGATAAAAGCTATAGCCAAAAGCAGCCCGCCAAACAATAATTTATACCTCGAGATTTCTAAGGATAAGGTAAAATTTCTATACTTTGCGTTAAATACATTGCGCTTTTATAATACTTTCGACTTTAAAAATGAAGATGAGCTGGCTTACTTTACATCTTTTGTAGCCGACGAGCTTAATTTAAAACCTCAATTTATTACTCTTTTTGTAAGCGGCGACGTTGCCGCAGGCGATAAAAACCTGAGCAGACTGGCCTACTTTTTCCCAAAAATTGAATTGAACGAGTTAAAGGTACTGGAATTGCCCGGTCAAATGGCTTCACATAAATTCCTGGCTCTTGCCGCTTTATCATTATGCGGATCATCGGAGGTAGTTTAAAGGGGTTACGGCTTAATCCGCCAAAAAACCTACCGGTACGCCCCACTACCGATATGGCCAAAGAAGCCCTGTTCAATATCCTGCAAAACAAAATTGAATTTGAAAGCATTAAAGTGCTCGATCTATTTAGCGGAACCGGCAACATCTCTATGGAGTTTGCTTCAAGGGGTGCTGAGCAGGTAATATCCATCGATCGCAGCATTCATTGCGTACATTACCTTAAAGATGCTGCCCGCCAGCACGGTTTAACTAATATTAAAACTTTTAAGGATGATGTTTTTAAATACCTGCAGCTGGAAACAGAGCAATTCGACCTGATATTTGCAGATCCTCCTTATGACATGAATATGATCCCCGAGATCCCGAAGATCATATTTGATAAAAACCTGCTGCTACCCGGCGGCCTGCTGATTGTTGAACATCAATCCATGCAAAATTTGAGCAATCACCCATCATTTAGCGAACAACGAAAATATGGGCATTCGTCATTTTCGTTTTTCAACAATTAAATGTAACTTAAAAGCAAAATTAGCAGTATACAAGTCATTACTAATTTTACTTTAAAATCATATCCCCCTAATGATTAAACCCAAACCTGGAAACATGCAGTTAAAGGATAACATTAAATATTTACTAGCCTGCATTGTTATGATACTGGCTGCCTTTGTGCAGTGTTACAGAACAGTACACGACCTTCACTGGGCAAGCGAACCCGATTTTGACCGGGACATAGCTTATATCCATAGCACGCTTAACGGCAATTATGGCCAGGACCCTAATATAGCGGGCCAATACATGTGGTATAATCCAATGCTTTTTTTATTCGAATCGTTAATTGTAAAATTCACAAGTATTCCTATAAACATAGTTGTAGCGCGCGCGGGGGCATTTATAAACCTGCTTAGCCCTATTGCATTTTTCTTTATGGCCGTAAAACTTTTTGATTTTAGGGTTGGCCTGGCGGCTTTGCTTTCATTTTTGTTTTTGGTAAATGGCAATTTACCATGCTGGGGCGGGGCTACTTATTCGCCGTGGCTTATTTCTGACACCTTTTCACAATTTTTATTTTACATAAGCATATTCTTTTGCTACAAGGCATTTGCCGAACAAAAGCTGTTTTGGTTTATCATATTGGGCGCCTCCATTGGCCTAACATTTCTTGGCCATTCGGCACCTGTTTTTATAATTATTTTAATAATGATCTCCATCCAGGGGCAAAGGGTTATTAAAGCCTTAATAGCGAAGGAGTATCCTGCCATTGGGAAATTCTTTCTGCAAGGGTTTGTTACTATAATACCTTTTATCATATTCGCCTTTCCCTTTCTTTATTATGTTTATGGTAAATATCATTTCCATTTTATCAATCGCGAAATTTTGGAATGTGCACCCGGGATTTTTGCACGCAAGGAAACGTTTACATTGCTTAAGTTAAATGTTACCTTTTCCTTACTCATATCAGTTATTGGCCTGGTATGGTTTTATAAGAAATTTGAGAACACAACTCTTCGCAAAATAGTTTGGAACTGGTTTTTTATCTGCCTTGTTATGTATGTTTATGAATCGGCAGTACCTACTGCAAACCATATTTTACATATTAAACTACCGGATACCATACCTGCGTTTCACTATTTCTTTTACCTGAAAGCCTTACAGTCTGTCTTCTTCGGATTTGGGTTTGTATTCCTGCTATCCAAATTAGTGCAATGGGTCAACAGTTTAAAGAAAAAGAATTTCACAGTTAAATTTTCAAACAACCTGGTTATCGTCTGCGTGTTATTATATGCGCTTTTCTACTACCCCATTTATAGTAAGCGGGCAGATTTTGTTGATTTAAGGGAGCAAGCTATCCAAAAAGGGAATGAAAAGGACAAGATAGAGGTGTACAATTTCATTACAAAAAACGTTCAGCTTGATAATGTTCTTTTATGCGAGCATCATTTGTCGCTTTTCCCCGTGATGCCTACAGGTATAAAAATGGTATCTGTTGAAACCTTTTTCTCCAATCCTTATATCAGCTATGTACAACGCGAAAGTGATAGGAATAAAATGCTAACATACCTGAGCTTAGGCGCACCGGATAATGCTGCAAAGTTATTTAATGATTATAAAGTGAGCCTGATTTTATTAACAAACCAGGACTATGCAAAGTATAAAACTCCTGCTTTTGCTACGGATAAGGTGATCTTTAAAAATGGTTCGTTTACGCTGATGTCATTTGAGCTGAATAAAACCGTCCTGGCGAAGAATTTATAATAAAACCACAAAAGCCTTTTGTCATTCTGAACAAAGTGAAGAATCTTCTACAATAAACAAGTCTGTGTTATACTTGTCCTGAGTTCATATCACATGTAGAAGATTCTTCGCTCCCGTTCAGAATGACAAATTAACCGATAGGCATTATTATTTTCTGAATGGCCTATAAAATGTTTTGGTACCCAGCGTAAGCATGGCCTTATCACCGCTTGAATCGCCATAACAATAGATCTCATCGTATTCCGTGAGATCGAACTCCGTCCTTATCCTTACAGCTTTTTCCTCCGCATTATTATTAATACCATCAATATAACCGGTAAGCACCCCGTTAACTACTTGCAGTTTGGTGGCTATTAAACCCAGACCGGCGGTATCGCTCCATTTTTTTATCCAGTTTACCGGCGAGGCAGATACCACAACAACCTCAAACCCCTCTGCTTTTAGCCGTTTTATCTCCTCTAAAGCACCAGGACGGATCATGGCAGGTAATGCGTTATCAATAAATTGATCACAGCCCAGCTGAAAGGACTTAAGGTTCATCCCCTTAAAAAAATAGCTAAGCATCCGCTCCTTTGCAGCCTGGTTTGATACCAGCTTCATTTTAAGCGCAACAAGGAAAGGGGCATTAAGCAAAAAACCGGTATAAAAACCAGCTTTGCCTTTTTGGTACTTAATCACTTCCAGCAAGGTATCTTTTGTGGTGATAGTACCGTCGAAATCAAAAAAAGCTATTTTCTTCACAGTTTCATTTTTTTAAATTGAAACTCAGGGATGTTTTTAATGATGAGCATAATGTATCGCCAAAACCATTTTACATAAATGGTATTTTTCTTTTTTGTAAAGCCGCTATAAACAATATCAGCAACCTCTTCCGGTGTTGACGTAAGCGGTTTAGGCAATGGCATATTTTCGGTCATCCGGGTATAAACAAAGCCGGGCTTCACTGTCATTACATGCACATTATCTTTAAAACATTTGTTTCTTAATCCTGCCAGGTAAGCGGTAAATGCGGCCTTTGAGCTTCCGTAAATTAGCTTGCTGGCCCTGCCCCTGTCACCCGCTACCGAGCTGATCCCAATTATTGAGCCTTTTTGCTGCCCGATATAATGTTTGGCTGCAATATTAAGAATTGATACAGCGCCTGTATAATTGGTGTTTATCATCCTTTCGGCAAGGGCCCAGTCATTAAAGGCATCCTCTTCTTCATACATGGTACCGAATATGGTGATAGTAACATCGGGTTTTAAACCGGCAAAGAAAGCAGCATGGGTATTATATTGAAGCGCATCAAAAGCATACAAGCCGCAATTAACCCTGTAGCGGATCTCTATATCAGATTTGAGCGGTTCAAGCTGTGCCGGGGTACGGGCAGCCAGCTGTATGTTGTAACCACCGGCAGCAAATTTTTTTGCTATCGCGATGCCGATATCAGATGTTGCGCCAAGTATAAGTACGGTTTCCATGTATAATTATTTTGTATCAGTTAATAGTAAACGGTCAGATTGAGCAGACCTGATCTTTCCATCCGGGTTATATTTTTTTACGATGCTTTTAAATTTTCCCAATTCAGGGTAATTAGCCAGCATCCCCGGTTTCATGCGGGCATCTTTGGTTATATAAAGCCTTCCGCCATATTTTAGCACTATTTCGTCCAACTCGTCCAAAAACTCAAGCACGCCACTTCTCAGTGGAAAATCAAGCGCAAGCGTATAGCCTTCCCTGCAAAAAGAGATCATGCTTTCCTGCTTGCCAAGCGCTTTAAGCACCGTAAGGAATGATCCCATTCCCTTGTCGCTTATCCGGTTGAGTATTTCTACCAGGCCCTGTTTAGCTTCAGGCGGCAACACAAACTGGTACTGCACAAAGCCATTTTTTCCATACATCCTGTTCCAGTTATTTATGGCGTCAAGCGGATAAAAAAAAGAGTCGTACAAAACAACTGAGTCAATCTCTTTTTTAAAGTTTTTAGTATAATATAAAAAATTAAAAGCCCTTACAGTAAACGTATTTAATACCCATGATGGCAGGTTGAATGGAAAATTCAGCATCTTTTTTGCAGG
Source organism: Mucilaginibacter sp. (assembly GCA_028287925.1). Taxonomy (GTDB): domain Bacteria; phylum Bacteroidota; class Bacteroidia; order Sphingobacteriales; family Sphingobacteriaceae; genus Mucilaginibacter. The sequence goes on from JAQBOS010000637.1 coordinate 21,765, forward strand.
GAGCTGAAACGGGTCCTTCTTTTGCTCGTCATTAAGCTCGTTTAAACTGGCATGCTCACCAACAGTTAAAATACTACGGCCAAATTGTTCACCTTTTTTAAGGCAGTCAATCCAGGCAACTGTATAGCTAAAGTCCTGGTACTTTTCAAAAAGCAAAAGCAGTACATCAAGATTTTCGGCCTTAATTTGCTTTTGCTTCATGTAAGAAGTATCAATCTTCTTAAGCCTGAATTTTACACGGGTAACAACTCCTGTTAAGCCCATCCCTCCGCAGGTAGCCTCAAACAGATCGGCATTTTCACCGGCTGTGCAGGTAACAACCGTGTTTGATGCAAGCCTCACATCCATATCAATAATATACTTTGAGAAAGAACCTTCCTTACGATGGTTTTTTCCATGCACATTACTGCCCACGGCACCGCCTATGGTAATTAATTTAGTACCGGGGGTAACCGGCAAAAACCATCCCTGTGGCACAATTACTTCTAATACCTGGCTTAATGTTATACCTGGCTGGCATTCAAAAACACCATTAACGGTGTCAAAGGAAAGGATTTTATCGTATTTTAATGTCGAAATAGTTCTTTTGCCAAGTGATGAATCGCCATAGCTGCGGCCATTGCCACGCGGAATAAATGGCAGCTCATCCTCAATTAAAGGCACAAGCTGGTCTGTAAAAACAAAGCTGTCTTCCTTACTTTCTATAACCGGGTAATTACCCCAACCCGACAGCCACTTTTTCATTTCAATACAGCGTTGAAAATTGGAGAGTTTGGTAAATATAAAAGTATATAAACACTAACTATCCATAAAAAAATAGTTATCTGTATAAAACGGTCTTTATAGAGTATATCAGTTGGCGAGCCTGCTTTTTGCTTTACAAAAACCACTTGCATATATCGCATTATACCGGCAATTACAAAAATGCTTGAATAATATAGCCGGTATGTGCCCAGCCTGGTAATTGTTTTTGGCGAAACCGCGTAGCTTATATAAGCCACAATAATTATGGCGCTGAAAAGCCCCAGCATGGTGTTTAAAAATTCAAGGTTATAACC
>JAQBOS010000061.1 GCA_028287925.1 Mucilaginibacter sp.
TTAGTCAGTGGGCATTAGTCATTAGTCATTAGTCATTGGGCAGTGGGCAGTGGGCAGTGGGCAGTGGGCAGTGGGCAGTGGGCAGTGGGCAGTGGGCAGTGGGCAGTGGGCAGTGGGCAGTGGGCAGTGGGCAGTTTTCCAAACTGGACTAACAATATACGAATTTCTATTGGGATTTAGCTGCCAACTGTAAACTAAAAACTGCTAACTTTTTTAAGCGGCTGCTAATTGACCTTTTATGGCCGAAAGAAGATCGTCAATATCAAATGGCTTTGCAATAAAAGCATCCGGAGCACCTTTTTGGTTCATTGATCCGGCAACATTATGGCTGGCTGAGATTAGTATAACAGGTATATCATGAGTTTCATATTTGGCTTTAACAGCTTTACAAAGATCCCGGCCATCCATATTCCCCAGCATTATATCAAGCAAAATTAAATCAGGCATATTCGCTTTGATCTTCTCAAAAAGAAAATGTCCGTCAGAAAGTGTCTCTACCTCGTATCCCGAATCTTCAAGAATATATTGTAATATCTCCAATATGTCCTTATCGTCATCCACCGCTAATATCCTGCGCATCTCAAATTTATTAGTAAACAGTTTAAATCATATTAAGCATAAATATTTCACGCCTGTTAAATATTTATTAACAGTAAATACAATGTTAATTGTGTTAAGTACAATTACTATACCACCTTTTTTATATTCAGGTCTAAGTTTTATTAACATTATACAGGCTTATGAGCAATCATCTATAAAAAACCTTCATTTATAGCGAACAACTGTTTATAACTAAGTAATTCAATATATATCTAATAGGTTAATATATGGTTGTTTAATGATATAGTTTGATATTTATGTTCACATTTCTAAACTATTGTTCAAAAAAAGGACATATTTAAAAGAATGTTCTTGAAACAATAATAAAAAAAAGAAGAAATGGGCTGCTGTGCATCGATAGAAAAGCTATACCGCAACAGCTTCCTTTTTTATTGACACATATGCGGATTTTTTGCATTTAGCACAGAAGAGCTTTTTTAAGGGGAAAAAATACGACAACCTTTTCATAAACCAACTCCTGTGTACCTGGAAATGAAAAGGGGCGCCACATTTCGGACAATTATAATTTTCCGACCTGAATTTTTTTTTAGCCAAAACTTTAAATCTTAAATACCCATTAAAAGTAAATTTTTTTTCGGGTATTTTTTTAATTATTTAACCAGGTACGGCTGATAAAAGCCATCTCCGAAAATGGATCATTATCTGATTAAAAAATAGCGTTTGCTTTTACAGGAGTAACAGAAGTAACTTTTTAAGGGGAGCCAAAATAAAAAGGTTTTAACAAGGATGCTTCTGCCAATTCTATCGGTTAATTTTGCTTTACACTTTGGGCAAAAATAAGCTCTCTTTTCGCTACGAACAGGCTTACTATTGTTATTTGACGATACCATATTAAAGTATTGTTAGGGGTATTATTTAGTTGTAAAAGTAACCAAAACGTTACAAAATAAACAATACATTTCTTAAAATAATAGTAGGCAATAATAGGAATCAGGAGTGTTTTTAATTACAATAAACTGTTAACTTTTTCTACCAGTTCGGTTAAGTCAAACGGTTTATTGATAATCGCGTCGCAGCCATAAGCTAACAGCTCACTGTTATTATTTATATAGGCCGAGTAGATAATTACAGGGGTATTTTTAAAGCGCGGATGCGATTTAATTTGCATGCATAATTCGCCGCCGTTTATACCGGCAACACGATAATCCAATATAACCAGGTCGGGTATAAATGTTTCAGCTAAAGAGATAACGGTATCGCTTCGCGAGGTGCTTTGTACATCAAAATCAGCATATGTTAGTGTTTCGTGCACTATATCCAGAATGTCCTGGTTATCATCCAATACTAAAATACGTTTTGTCATGCAACGTCAAAATTAAAACCAAAAAGTATGGATGTGTATAAAACTAAAGATAGGGCTAAAACCTACTTGAGTAAATGTAAGCTAATTTTGTATTAATAATTAATATATTACTATAATATTAAAAATTTTACTTAAAAAGCTTCTCCCAACCCAATTATCAGGCCATTATAACCCTTGCTGAAGCCATAATCAAGGGCAACATTAGTAGCAGATCTTTTATTGAATTTTATACGCAAACCTCCACCTGCAGCAGGGTTAATATAGGCAAAACGATGCGTATTTGGCTCGCTGGCTGAATTAAAGTTTGTAAATACTACAAAACCAAACAACCCGTTATCAGTGATGTCGCGGCGATATTCTACCTCATAATATAGCAAATTTTCTCCCCTGTAACGATTTTGCTCAATCCCGCGTCCTGATCGCTGATAGGGGTCATTTCCTATACCCGGTAAGCTTAAAAAAGGGGTACCGTCTGAAATAGTAGTCCAGTAATAACTCCACATAGCAAGCACATTTTTCTTTTTACCGCTTTTACCTAAAGCTATGTATTTACGAAAATCAAGATATAATGATTGTGCGTTATTGTCGCTTCCCATAAACCCTGCATTGTGCCTGTAAATAAAACTGGCGTATACTCCCGGGATAGGATTAATAGAATTTTGCCTGGTATCATATACCGCATTTAAAGTAAGCCCCGATGAAAAGGAATTTCCTTCTGTTGTGCCATACTGGTATCCTGTAAAATCTTTTAATGAAATGTAGGGATTGCTACTATTGGTGTTAACACTAAAGTAATAATCAAGATTATAGCCTATACCCACATAAAAATAAGGTTTAATCCGCTTAAGTACGCTTTGATAAAAGCGGATATAATTAAAATTCACCAAAATTCTATCAGCCTCGGCATGTTTACCGCCCAGTCCCCAGGTATATTGCGGGTATACTAAAAAGCGGGTATCGCCCTGTACGTTATACGTATTATCAGGCGACCAGATACTTGAATGAATTGGCAGGCCATACCTGCCTTTAAAGTTAAAGTAGGGTGCAAAAGTTACGCTTGATAAGTAGGTAGTTTTACGGTTACCCAGGTAGAAGCCAGCTGTTGTTGAAGTTACGAGGACTGCGCTTCCGCCTGGTACCGATGTTGAAATTGGCAGAATTGAAAAATATATCTGTTTTTTGTCTGGATTGTACGGCCTCTTTTTCAACTTTAAAATTCCTGAACCAATATCAATAAGATCTCTTTGGCCGGTAGTATCAACTTTAACGTTAGCAGTATCAGTTGGTGTTTGAGCCAGTAGTAAGCAAGGCGATAAACAGCAAACTATTAATAATATTAGTTTATTCATTGTTCTTTAAAGAAAAAAGTCGGTTTTTTGTTTAGGTATTAATAGAAAGTAATATTAACAATGCTAAAATGTACTAAAATGTATACGTTTTAGCATTGTTAGCTAACCATAGTTAGTGCTGTGCTGTTGCATAAGTATGGTGATGGTAATGATGATGCTTGTGGTGTGCCCGCCAATAAGCGCGCCTGCGTTTTTCATCGCGTCTCCTGGCTTCGTTGCCAATAATATATCCACCCCCGGCACCTATAGCGCCGCCAATAAGAGCGCCTTTTACACCATGGCCAATTAAGCCACCGGCTACGGCGCCGCCTGCACCACCTATTATTGCCCCTTTACCTTGCTGACTTATTTTTTTATGTGGCCGATCCTGCGCCTGTGCAAAATATGATGTGCTAATTAGCAATGCAATTACCACGGTTGTATATATGATTAACTTTTTCATGGGTATATATTTGCCGTATTAATGCAAATAACAAGCCATATAGGCAGAGGCAAGAATATTAGAATTAAGAGGCAAGAGAAAAGTGATAGCATTTTATGGTTAATCCTGATTTCTTGTTTCTCACCCTTATTTCAAAAAGCCGGTTACAGCTTCAGAAAATTCTGTGTTCCTGATAGCGGTATTATGATTTCCCGGAACATAGTTTAAACCCGACCGGGGTATAAGTTTATTTAAACCAATTTCTGAACCGTTTTCTTTGTCATCGCTGCCCCGGATAATTAATACAGGCTTACGCAGGGCAGCCAGCTCTTTTTTGCTGGTTGATGGCTGCCATTTTTGTTGATAGGCGAGTGCCAGCTCATCAAAATGCTGCGAACGGATATATTTAACCATATCGTCAACATCGTGTAAAGTAGTATCACCCATTAATGCCTTGTATGCGTGGATCCTGCGGGGCCACTCCGGATTGGTATAAGCATCACCCATACCACCCATTACCGCTTTATGCAGGCGTTTATCTAAAACTAAAAGCCGGGATGTAATGATAGAACCGCGCGAGTAACCCACAGCATCGTAATTTTTTAATTTAAGATAAGTGATAAGGCCCATAATATCTTTAGCCTCGGCATCATTTGCATAGCCTGCATCGGTATGCGGTTTGTCTGACCGCCCGTTACCCCGCTGATCAATCAGGATCACCTTATATCCTGCACTCAACAGGTCATTATAAACGGCGCAGTTTTTCCAGCCCTGCCCGGTGCCCGAAAAACCATGAATCAATATAACCGGGTAACCATCACCTTTTACTTCATAATAGATCTTTGTACTATCAAACGAAGTATAATAATTACCCTCTGGTGCAGGTTGGGCAAGTAAGCGCAAGCTTAAAAACAGCAGGAAGCTGAGTGTGGTTGCGATGGTCAGGTATTTCTTCATGTTGCGGTTAAGTGGTGGTTGATTGAGTTGGATTAAGTGAGTGGTTGATTGAGTTAGATCTTTTAAATTTAATAGATTAGGTTTATTATTGAATATTAACGTTAAAAGAATTTGCAGATTGTTAGCCTGATCAACTTAATCCAACTCAATAAACCTATTTAACTACAGACCATGACCATAGAAGACATTCAAACCCTTTGCAACCAGTTTGCCGGGGTAACCGAGGATATAAAGCTGGGCTCGCACCTATGTTTTAATGTAGGCGGCAAATCATTCCTGTTCACCTCGCCTGATAGTGTACCGGTTTCAGCATCATTTAAAGTACCGGCCGAGGACTTTGAGGGGATTATTTCCAAAGAAGGCTTTTCGCCGCAGGAATATGTCGCCCGCTATAAATGGGTACATATTGACGATATCAGCAGGCTAACCTGGCAGGAATGGGAGTTTTATTTAAAACAATCTTATCGATTGATTGCAGAAAAGTTGCCTGCAAAGGTTAGGAAGGAAATTGAGCTGTAGTTATTTGCATTTAGCCGGCATTATTTATTAAAACATTTATTACATTTATAAAGCTAACCACTTCTAAACTTTAAAACTATCATAATTAATTCCTCAAAATGAATTCTAAAATTAGATTAATAATTTATATCGTTTATACATTCTTTTTTAGCTTTTCATTATTTGGTCAGGGAACAAAACCAAAAGCACAAACTTTAAATTTCGATAAAACAGAATATTATAATGCACCTGTTGATTACTCCTATGACACTGTTTTTACTATTAATAATAATAATACCAGACGAACTATATTTAAACAAGATATTAAATTAATAAAATCAATTTTCTCTAATAGGGCCAATTTTCAAAGTGCAGATTTTAATGATAAGGTTGATTTTTCTGATGCAAAATTTTATAATATAGCAGATTTTATAGATGTAACATTTAAAAAGGAAGTAGGGTTTGACGGTGCGGAGTTTAAAATGAATTCTCTTTTTTCTAATATAAGATTTCTAAAACAAGCATCTTTCGGTGGAACAAAATTTCATGGTATAAGTTATTTTGAAGGAAATGATTTCAAAAATGTAATCTCTTTTTCAAATGTAGATTTTAAGAAAGAAGTCGAATTTAATTTTTCTATATTTCATACCATAGCCAACTTTAGCAATGTGAAGTTTGAGGGTGAAGCTGATTTCTTTAAGATAGCGGGTACTGATTCAACATTTTTTGATTTTTCTCAATCAAAATTGCCCGATTTAATTAACTTCTCAGGGAATACTAACATTAAAACAGTTGTTGATTTTACCACAGCAGATTTTAGCGATCAGAATCGGTATATTAATTCAGATGGCAGATGGCATTATATTAATTTATACAATTCAGATATTTCTAAAATAAAGATAGATTATCAGCATTTTAAACTGTGTTTTTATTCGAATATTTATTACGAAAAAGATAACAATCCTGTTATAAATGTTGAACCTTCTAAATCTGTGGATTCTATAATATATCATAAAAAGACTTATTCTTTGAGTGGTACTTTATTATATAATGAATTTTTAAAAAGGAAAGAGTTTAAAAATTATTTAAATCGGATTTTTCCATCAGCTAAATTGACTGATACAGTGGTAAAAGACTTTTTAATACATTTCGCAAGACTTTATCGTTTTCCAAATTCATTATCCAAGGATGAGGTCATTTCTACATATGAAAAAGTATTGAAAAATTTTGATCTGAACGGTCAAAAAGTAAGTTACGAAACTCTTGATATAGAATATAGAGATTTTAAAAATGGCTGGTTTATTTTACCACATATTTGGAATTGCTATGGTTATCATAAAGATTGGATATTTAGATGGATAGCAGTATTTATAGTGTTTTTTACCATTGTTACCTTTTTCTTTATTAATAAATTAAATAGAAAAGATGATGGAGTATATTACATAAAAAACATTCCTTCTGCTAATCAGGCAAAAACAGTTTTAACTTTTTTAAAACGACTGTGGTACTCATTAATGTACACATCAATCATTTTCTTTTTTTTAAGCCTTAAAACTGAAAATATCAATTTTAAAAAGGCGGGTGTGTTGTATATATTCCTGGTTTATTCAGTCGGACTGTTATGCCTGGGTTATATGGCAAATTTTGTTTTACAAAAATGATCATATTTTCAATACTACTCCTCTACTCATTAAGCATATACTTATCAACTCCTTCAGCAGGCTTCCATTTACTCTTCGGCTCAAAGTAATGCCAGAGCAGGGCCGATACTTTTTTAATCAGCAGGTAAGCTTCGTTATCCGGTTTCCAGCGCTGATCTTTATTATTATTGGTGATGATTGAGAATACGTAATCGCCATGCGGAGCGTTCACCATTATGGTTTCTGATTTTGATTCATCCAGCGCGCCCTGTTTTGATGCAGTTTGGATATATGGCGGAATTTGCGAGATAGCTTTATCGTCCCAAAATATGCGCCCCATGTTGCGGTACATGCGCTCGCTGGCCCCCGGACTAACCGCTTTCCCATCGCGGATGAGGGTAAACAAACGGCACATTTCATAAGGTGTGGTAACACCCCAGCCATATTTAGCGCGGACAGCCTCGCGCCCCGGAACGCGGGAGTTTACCCGCATTACCTTAAAACCGTTTTTATCAAGCCAGTTATTAATATAATCGCCGCCAACCAGCTTTTGCAGCCATACACTTGCGGTGTTATCGCTCATGGTGATCATTAACAGCGCCACTTTGCTCACCTCAATGGTATCGCCATCTTTAAACGAGCCTAAAATATCTTCGCCCTTATATAATAACGAATCGCGGTAAACCAGCTTTTGGTTGTATTGCATTTCGCCCTTTTCAATTTTATCCATCAGTCCGCATTGTATGCTTACTTTTATCATGCTGGCCGTGGGGAAAAGAGTATCGGCGTTTATAGTTGCGGTTTTTCCTGTTTTTAAATTATGTACATAAATACCCACGTTTCCGTTAAAGCCTTTAATGGCATCCTGCAGTTTGGCGGTAAGCTTTGCATCTGTTTGTGCAGATAAGGTTGTGGTAGTAATAAGCAATAGTAACAAAAGCCCGTATTTCATATGGAGAGGTTTATTTATCTAAGATATAAACTAAGATTTATAAGATTTCAGGATATTAGGATTTTTATCAAAACAAATACAAACATAACCGAACATTCACTGTATCAAAACCGAACAAGTTAAATCAATTAATTAAACGTAACTAATTGATGGTTAATTTAATACATGTTTGGCATTTTCTTAGCCTAAAAACTGTTTTGCGAATTGTAATTTACATGCGACCACCAATGACTAATGAAACAATGACTAATGACCAACCATTATGTTAAAAAGCTATCTTAAAACCGCCTTCCGCTTTCTGCTGAAAAACAAAACTTTCAGCTTTATCAATATTTTCGGATTGGCTGCCGGCACGCTGTGTTGCCTGTACATTTTATTATATGTGCAGGATCAGTATAGCTATGATAAGCAGCATAAAAATGCAGGTGACATTTATCGCATTACTACTGATTTGGTGCTAACAGGCGATAAACACCATAGTGGTGCCTCTTCCCCTCCGATTTCACCCGCCATGAAACGCGATTTCCCTGAAGTGTTGAATTACACGAGGGCGATAAAGACCGACATGTTAGGCGCCAAGCAGCATTTGCTGCGCTATAAAGAGCAATCGTTTTATGAAACCGGGGCATTTTACGTGGACTCGACTTTTTTCAGCATCCTTAATTACAACTTTGTTGAGGGACATGCCGACCATGCCCTGGATGACCCATATAATATTGTGATCTCAAAATCAACGGCTCAAAAGATCTTCGGACATGAAAGCGCCATGGGCAAGCTGGTAAACATTAATGATGCTTACGACAAGCATGACTATAAAATAACCGGTGTTATTGACCAAAGCCTTGGGCGGTCGCACCTGGAAGGCAATATGTTTATTTCGATGAAAAGCGGTAATATGGGTAAGTCATTTGCCAGTAATAGCGAGTGGGCGGGTAACAACTTCCTGTTTGCTTATGTGAAACTGCGCCCGGGCACCGATCCTAAGTCCCTCGAAAAAAAGCTGCCTGCCTTTCTGAATAAATATGCCGGCCAGGAAATGCAAAAGCTGGGCATGCAAAAACAATTACACTTACAGCCCATAGCTTCAATTCATACCACCGGCGGGTATGAAATTGAAACAAGCCAAACCGCTGATCCATCGTTCCTGTTTATCCTGATTTTGATAGCGATATTGATACAGGTTATAGCCTGTATTAACTTCATGAATCTTTCAACAGCAAGAGCTTCAAAAAGGGCGAAGGAAGTTGGCGTGCGAAAGGTGATAGGCGCGGGGAAGTACGATTTGATCAGGCAGTTTTTAGGCGAATCGTTCCTGCTATCGTTCATAGGTGTAATTATCGCATTGCCTTTACTTTGGGCTGTGTTGCCTTACCTGAATAATATTACACAGGCCGATATCCGCCTGGCCTTTTTTGCCGATTACCGGCTTTGGCTGATGCTGGGTACACTGGTATTGGTTACCGGTTTTGTTGCAGGCAGTTACCCGGCGTTTTATCTTTCGGCTTTCGAAGCCATAAAGGTTATAAAGGGCAATTTTAGCAATAAGATATCGGCAACAGGCATCCGGCGGTCGCTGGTAGTATTCCAGTTTGTTTTGTCTATCGTGCTGATAACGGGGATCATCATCATTTACAGCCAGCTCAATTATATTAAAGCGAAAGACCTTGGTTTTGATGCAAACCAAAAGCTGGTATTCAACTTTTATACCAACGATGCCCAAATGCAAATGCCTGCGCTTGCCAACGACCTAAAGCAAATTGCTGATGTTAAAAGTGTTACCAGCGCCGATAATTACCTGAGCCAGTTTGTAATGCATGACCACGGTGTTTACCCTGAAGGCGGCAACATGGCAACAGCTATTGATGCACAAAACATTGCCTGCGACCAATATTTTATAAAAACAAACGGCATTAAGCTGCTAACCGGCAGGGACTTTATGCTGGGTGACTCCGGTAAAGTGCTCATCAACCAAACGCTTGCAAAAAGGCTTAACCTGAATGAGCAAAGTGCTGTGGGTGCGAAACTCTATTCACAATTTGGCAATAACCCGGCGTCGTATGTTACAGTTGCCGGGGTGATGAAGGATTTTAATTACAATTCGCTGCATGCTGATGTGCGTCCGTTTATGCTGGTTTATGATAAAGACCCAATGAACCTCACCTGCATGGTGGTATCAACCACCAGTAAGGATTACAAAACGCTGATAAACAAAATAGGGGGAATCTGGAAAAAAGATCTGCCGGCAGTACCTTTTGAATATTCGTTTCTTGATAGCGAGGTGCAAAAGCAATATGAAAAAGAAATTGTGCTGTCGCGGATCATCAATTCATTTACCCTGGTAGCTATCCTGATCTCGTGCCTTGGGCTGTTTGGCTTAGCGGCTTTTAGCGCCGAGCAGCGGAGCAAGGAAATAGGCATCCGCAAAGTGCTGGGTTCAAGTGTAACCGGAATAGTTCAGCTGTTGTCGAAAGATTTTTTAATATTGGTAATCGTATCGTTTGTTATTGCAACGCCGATAGCTTGGTACGGTATGAGCAAGTGGCTGCAAGCGTTTGCTTACCGCATCCCATTAAGCTGGTGGATGTTTGCCCTGGCCGGCTTACTTGCCATGTTTATAGCCCTGTTCACTGTAAGCTTCCAGGCCATAAGGGCTGCGCTGATGAACCCGGTGAAGAGTTTGAAGACAGAGTAAGTTAATTAGAGATTAGAGACCAGAGATTAGTTGAATCTGTGATAGAATGGTACTGCCATGCGATACCAATGAACTAATGAACCATTGAACTAATAAACCAACCATGATAAAGAACTATCTTAAAATCGCTTTGCGGCAATTGCGTAAACAAAAAATGTATTCAGTCATCAAAATTGGTGGCTTTGCATTAAGCATTGCCGCTTGCTTACTAATTGGGCTGTACATTAAAAATGAGCTTAGTTACGATAAGTCGTATCCTGATACTGACCGCATTTATCGCGTTGTTGAAAATTATGCGCACGATGGTAAGGTAGAAAGTGGGGACGATTACCCCGCGCCGATGAGTAAGGCCTTGAAGGCGGATATTCCGGAAATAGAGAAATCTGCCAGGTTAATGCCTAATTCTCTTTTCCCCGGAGCAGGAAGCAATGAGTTGCGCCGTGTCGACCAGGTGGAAAATACGCACGAAGAAGGTTTTACCTATGCCGATCAGGAGCTACTTGATATATTGAAGACGCCAATGGTTTATGGCGACAGGGCAAAAGCACTTGCTGAGCCTTTAACTATGGTTATCACCAGGCGCAAGGCTGATAAATACTTCCCTCATCAAAACCCGGTTGGCAAGGTGATGTATTTAAATAACGACCAAACCAAACCATACAGGATTGGAGGCGTAATGGAAAACCCTCCTTCAACATCGCATTTGCAGTATGATTTTTTACTTAGTCTTAACGGTGTTGAATTTTACAAAGGCGAGCAGACAAACTGGAACGCCAGCAATTATCCCAATTATATTTTGGTTAAAGCAGGCGCTGACCCTGTTAAGTTAGCTAAAAAGATAACTGACGATATTATAGGAAGGTATATTTTGCCAACCCTGCTTGCTCAAAGTTATAAGGATGCCGCTTTAGAAGTAAAAAAGCTGTCGTTTACACTGCAGCCCATAAGCGACATCCATTTAAGATACGGTATTTATGATGAATTTCAGCATGGCGATATTCGTTTTATATGGTTATTTGCCGCGGTGGCAGGTTTTATATTAACCATAGCCTGTATCAACTTTGTTAACCTTTCAACTGCTAAATCAGCAAATCGGGCTAAAGAGGTTGGTCTCCGTAAAGTGGTTGGCTCAACACGTTATAGCCTTATTCAACAGTTTCTTGCCGAATCGCTGCTGTATAGTGTACTTTCATTTATCGTCGGTATTTTGCTGGCATGGGTGTTGCTTCCCTACTTTAATATACTGGCTTCAAAAACCTTAACCATGCCATGGAATGCCCTGTGGTTTGCTCCCCTAATATTGGGAGCGGCACTTATTGTAGGCCTGGCAGCTGGCATTTATCCTGCATTTTACCTTTCATCATTTAAACCGGTAAGTGTTTTAAAGGGATCGATCAGTACCGGCAGCAAAAATTCCCTGTTGCGCAATGGGCTGGTAGTTTTCCAGTTCACTACCTCAATTATACTCATCATCAGCACTTTTGTTATC
>JAQBOS010000007.1 GCA_028287925.1 Mucilaginibacter sp.
TCCACCTATATCTTTAAAATCAATTACCTGGTCGTTAAATTGTTCTATCGGTTCATCGAAAAAACAGGCGGCTGTGTGAGTGAAAAACCGAATGCCTAACATTGAATGCTTTCCAAAAGAAGCAAAAGTAAAAGGGTGAATTGTTTGACCCCACAATTGAATATCAGGCTGACTTATTAAATCGCCATTCTTTATTTGTTGCGGGCCGTCCGATCCGAGGTTAAACATAATCTCGATGAATCCTGACGCAAAAACTTTGTCTTCGGTAAATACAGCCGTATCCGTTTCACACACAAAATAACATTGTATGTGATTTTTTAAAAAGTTATTCGGACGGAATTCTTTATAGCGCATAGGTAAATAATAACCTGATCTAAGGTACGGCAAAAAGACGCATTTTGAAAAGAAGGTACCAGATTTACGAAGTTTTTAAAACTTCGTAAATCTTTCAGTTTATAAAGAATCGAAGTACAAACCCGCTGCACCAAATATTCCGCTATTCTCCAACGCTGATCTTTCTATTTTTAAACGTTCAACGCTTTTGGGATATACCAATGTATTGATCCGTTCCCACATGGTTTTTTCAAAAAAATCATAAGCTAATTGTACTGATCCACCTAAAATAATTAATGAGGGATCATAGGTGTACATCACCAGCTTAATTGCATTGCCCAGGTGTATACCCATTTCGGCATATAGTTTTAATGCCCCGGCATCGCCTTTTTGTGCGGCTTTAAATACATCCTCGCCATTAAGGCCGTAAACATTGTTAAAGAAAGAGCCGCTGCAATAAAATTCATAGTTATTATCCAAATAATCAACACAGCCAAACTCGCCTGCGCCGCAATTTGGGCCTGCGTATAGCTGGTTGTTAATTATTACGCCCGCACCAAGGCCTGTGCCAAGCGTTAGCCCGATCATGTTTTTTGCACCCTTGCCTTTGCCAAAATAATGTTCGCCAAGGGCAAAGCAGTTGGCATCGTTGTTTACAAATACCGAGATCTTATATTTATCCTCAAGGATCTGTTTTAAATGCACTTCTTTCCATGATGGGATATGTACCACATCATAAACAATACCCAGCTCAACATCAACTACACTTGGTACACCTATGCCTATGGCTTTAATATCTTTTTCAATCAGCTTATCAACTACGTAATAAACATCTTCCAGTACCTGTTCTTCAGTGCCTTTGGTATTAATTCGCCTGGATACTATATCAGACATAGTATCACCATTTACCACAGCGCCACGGACATTTGTGGCGCCCAGATCGATACCAATAATTTTTGTATTTGTCATTTTCAGGCTTTGTCTTTATCAAAAATAGTTTTGTTGGTAATTAACGGTTTGGCCCAAAAGCCAATGCTCAGCATGTAGCCGAAGGTTAGGTAAAGGAAGCACATGCCTGCCCGCAATCCAAGCGGGCCACTCAACCCGCCAATAAGAAGCTGCACAACGGCTCCACCGATGATCCCGGTAACCAGGATCCCTGCGAATGACCCATGATGCTCATCAACCGAGCTAAGCGCAAGCGAAAATATAATAGGATACATTACCGACATAAAGAAACCCACGATTGAAAATGAGTACAATGAAACCTGGGCACTTCCGAAAAGCCCCAAACTAAGAAATATTATTGCGGGAATAGTAAAGATCACTAAAAGCTTGCGGCTGTCCATTATCTTTAATAAAAGTAAGCCCAATATTCCGCCCGCCGTCATTAACCCCCAAAAATAAGCTACCGCGTTTGCCCCTGTTGTCTGTGGATCAAAATGGTGATACTCCTTTAAAAATTCTGACATCCAGTACGATACACCCTGCTCAGTGCCCACATAACAAAACAAGGCGATGAAGTATAAAATAACCACCGGTTTTTTAAAAAGCATTACATGGGTTTTCCATGCGCCGGCTTTTTCATCATCAGTCAACTCGACTTTAGGGAATTTTGACAGCAACATGATCACGAACATGAACAGGCAGATAACAACAAACAGCCAGTAAAGTGAGATCCACGACATGTGCGAAGGAACCAGCGGCTGTAATATTGAGAAGATACCCGAATGGCTTTTATTATCAAGGTTTAAAACCATATATGAATAAACAAGCGGACTAAGGAATGATGCCCCACCAAAAATCAGTTGCGCCAGTACTGATGTAAACGCATAGTTTTCTTCGCCGCCGGCCGTCCTTAATAAGGGATTGATAACCACTTGTAGCATGGCCATGCCACAACCTATTAAAAAGAGAGAGATAACCGCTGTTAAATAGTTTGGCTCAATAGCTAAAAGCAGGGATCCAAAAAACGCAACCACAAAAGCGGTAACCATAATGGTTTTCTCGTTATATTTCTGTACGAGCATGCTCGAAGGGATAGACATTACACCATAGGCAATAAAAAAAGCAAAAGGTAAAACTCCGGCCAATACTTTACTTAGCTTAAAGTCGGTAATAAAGGAAGGACTTAGCGGCCCGATAATGTTTGTTATAAATGAAATAACAAAAAAGGTAAGCATTATTAGCGCTACAATGTAATAACTGCGTTTCATGGATTTGATTTAATAGCTGGTTAGGGTTGATTGACTTACATATTTAATGTAAATCTTTAGTATTTACAAGTTATTAAAAGAATTTAAAAAGTTTGTAGTGGATTTGTTATGCTAATGGATCAAATCTGCTTAATTGAGCATGATATTTTGAGGTGTTTTAACATAAAAAAACAGCAGAATTTGATTTTTAAGAATTTTGATGAACACTTAAAAGTGATATTTTGAGTGCTTTTGTGAATAACTAAGATGTTAATAACCTTCAAAAAATATTAAAAAAAGAGTTAAAATACCTATGTATCAATTATAATGGCTATGGTACAAAAATGTTAAAAACTTGTTAACAAAAACTAAAAAAAATGTTTGGCAAATGTTATCAAGGCTACTATCTTAGAATCATCAAGAACGACGTACTTTGACAACCTTACAGGATTACAGAATTGAATCGGGCAAACCTTCGGGCGAGCTAAAGATCACGGAAGTGCCTGAGTTACCTGGAAAAGAAATGACGCAAGTCATGGAAAAAGAAAGATAATTACAATAGGGTATTGGAAGGCCTGCAATTTTTTACGGAGAAGAGCAGAAACCGCCAATGAGCTGAGAGCATCAATTGTTCGCAAGAACGATAGAATGGCAGGTCGGTTAATTTACACAAAACTTGGTGCTTTATGAGCAACTACGGTTGAGCATAGAGTTAGGAAACGGAAGAAGAATCGCAAGAGGACGCTTCCGTTTTCGTTTTATAGCACTTTTTTGATTGCCGGTATTTTCCGGAACCCTTAAAATGGCTAATTTAGCGGGACATGAGTAAGGAAGGTAAAAGTAAAAGTAACGGAAGAGCAAAAATATTTGTTTTAGATACCTCGGTGATCCTGTACGATCATAACGCATTCGAAAATTTCCAGGAACATGATGTAGCCATACCTATCCAGGTACTGGAAGAGCTTGATAACATGAAGAGCGGGAGCGATACCCGCAATTTTGAGGCCCGCAGCTTTATCAGGCTGATGGATGATATTTCAGAAAATCACCTTATTAATCAATGGCTTCCATTAAAAGGCGAGAATAAAGGAAACTTTAAGGTGATAATGGATACCAAAACAGCCACAGATGCCGAAGCTGTTTTTGGATCAGACAAAACCGATCACCGAATTTTGAATGCTGCTTTAGGCCTGCAGGAAGAAAGTCCTGATAAAAAAGTGGTATTGGTATCAAAGGATATCTGCCTCAGGTTAAAAGCAAAATCATTAAACCTGTATGCAGAAGATTATGAAACCGGTAAGATAAAAAACCTGGATGAATTATATACCGGCGAAACTACTTTAAACAGGGTGCCCGAGAAGCTCATCAATCAATTAAATAAATCAGAAAGTCTTTCAGGTGACGATTTTGAGCTGCAGCCACATACCATTAATCATTTTTACATATTAAACAGCAAAAAGGGATCAATCCCTGGTTTTTATAATTCGCAAACTGCGCAATTAGAAAAAATTACCGAACAACCCGTATTTAATATCTTCCCTAAAAATATCGAACAGGCATTTGCTATTCATGCATTGCTTCATCCGGATATTAAATTGGTTACCATACAAGGTAACGCAGGTACCGGGAAAACATTATTAGCACTTGCCAGCGCTTTGGAGCAACGGAAACACTACCGCCAGATTTATGTTACCCGACCAATCGTTCCACTCAGCAACAAGGATATCGGTTTTTTACCGGGTGATATTAAATCAAAGATAGATCCCTACATGGCGCCAATATGGGATAACCTTAAATTTATTAAGGATCAGTTTGCTGACGATGAAAAAATGCAGGCCAAAATTGATGAGCTGGTTATCAATGATAAGATCTCTATTGCCCCGCTTGCATTTATTCGTGGCCGTACCCTGAGCAAGATCTTCTTTATTGTTGACGAAGCTCAAAATCTTACCCCGCACGAAGTAAAGACCATTATATCCCGCGCAGGCGAAAATAGTAAGTTTGTTTTTACAGGCGATATTTTCCAGATAGATACCCCATATCTTGACGCGGAAAGCAATGGATTGTCATATCTTATTGATAAGGCAAAAGGACACCCATTGTATGCACATATAACGCTGCAAAAAGGGGAGCGGAGTGAGTTGGCTAATTTGGCTAATGAGTTATTATAAAAAGACTATTAGGGAGCTTAACCAAAGGTTGGTATCAAGGATAATTCTAATATTATTTTGCATACCGTCTAGTCCTTACTAACTCTACTTCTTTAGTAATTTCATCCAGTGAGGGAACTGATTTGGTTTTGGCGCGTAATTTTTTTAGAATGGTTTCAAATCCATTTTTTGGGATATCCTGAATTGCAATAAGATTTAGGTCCGCCAAATCTTTTAATAGTCTTGCGGCTTTAGGATTTAATATGTCAACTCTTATTGTATTCATCGTAATCAAATTTAAGGAAACAAACGCCAAATGGAATCATCTCATTAAAAATAAATGTAGCTACTATGAACCATCAACTATGAACTAACTCACAATACTATCTGTCACTCTGGCTATATCCGTACTTATCTTATTGATAAATCCCAATTGTTCTTTTAGCAACAAATCATCGGCAGAAACAGCTTTCGGTTCACTTTCAACAGTAGCTAAAGTTTTTGATGAACCTATCTCCACTATGTCGCCATCCAGTTTTTTGTTGCAATCATTGAGAACAGCGATACTCTTTTTTATCAATTTAAGGTTTTCTAACGGCGCTCTATGCAACGCTTTAGAAGCTACTGATGACGCAATGGTTGCTATATATGAGGACAAAATATGGTTCAGTACTACAAACTTATGTACTTCTTTTATTTTTCGTTGCTTGCTTTTAGGCTCAGATGTCATCCGTTCAAAGGCTGCTGATAAATTGGCTGATTTTACATAAACATCCTTACGGGCAAGCTTATATTCAATGGTACTAACCTCTCTGCCTAAAATGCTTTCGGCAATTTTTGCCAGGTAGCTAACATTGGCATTGATCACTTCGCGCAGGTTTTGCTGAATTTGTTCAAATTCCCAGCTTGGGAAAATAACATAGCTGGCTATAAAGGCTATGGATGACCCTATGATGGTATCCACTATCCGCTCTTTTACAACAAGCCCCACACCTAAAAACTTAAAAAGGATCAGCACATAAGGCGTCATAAAGATAACGCTTACCACATAGTTTAGCCTCAGGAAGCTATAGGTGCCTATCATCAAAATAATCAGCAATATAAACTGCGCGTCCTTATCAGGGATGAAAAGTAAAACGGCTATCCCGGCAATTCCACCCGCTATGGTGCCGATAAGACGCTGATAATTGCGCTGTTTTGATAAGCTGAAGCCTGGTTTTAAAATAACTATAATAGTTAACAGCACCCAGTAGCTGTGATGCCCTAAAGCAACATACTTAGCGGTTACAAAACCTATTAAACAAACCAGCGATACTCTTAACGAATGCTTAAAGGCTGTAGAATTGAATGAAAAGTTATCAAAAAATATGTGCGGGGCATAGTCCTGGCGGGTTACAAACTTTGAGTATTCGCTATTGTCATCATCGTTTTTTTCGATCAGGATCTCGGCTGATTTGGAGCTGTAA
>JAQBOS010000036.1 GCA_028287925.1 Mucilaginibacter sp.
TAAGAACCGTTATAATGGCTTGAAAATTGATAAATGCCAAGCCCCAGCAGCTGGCAGGGAACTTATATAGAATGTTGAATTTGGAAAACTAATTAAAAAAGTATTGGAATAGTTAAATAATAAAATATCGGGACCCTTTTTAATGCGAAATGTAATATTTAATATTCAATTTACAGCATAAAACGCGTTATTATTCGATAAATTTATTTTCCTAAAAAGTTAAAAATTAATTTTTTTATCCACTTTTTTTTAGAATATTCGATGTTCCGTAGCAGTTCCAAAAGATGTTTCGCTGGGGGTTGGAAATCAATATTTTAATAAAATACTTATGGAAAAAACTTGTACTAACGTTTGGAATAGCTGCCTTCAAATCATAAAAGACAACATACCGGCTCAAAGCTTTAAAACCTGGTTTGAGCCAATTAAAGCTTTAAGGATGGAAGGGAGTGTTTTAACCATACAAGTACCAAGTTTATTTTTCTATGAATGGCTTGAAGAGCACTATGTTGGCCTGCTGCGCAAAACAATAAAAAAACAATTAGGGGATGATGGGCGTTTGGAGTATAATATAGTTGTAGAACAATCATCATCCAGCAAGCCATACACCACAAATATCCCCTCAAACGGGAATGGCGCTGAGTCAAAAAATCAGTCTATGCCGATACCTATTTCAATCAATAAGGACATAAAGAATCCCTTTGTTATCCCGGGACTAAAGAAACTGAATGTAGATCCGCAGTTAAACCGCAATTACACTTTTAATAATTTTGTTGAAGGCGATTGCAACAGGCTTGCCCGTTCTGCAGGATATGCGGTAGCGGCAAAACCAGGCGGTACATCATTTAATCCCTTAATGATATATGGCGGTGTTGGCTTAGGCAAAACCCACCTGGCGCAAGCCATTGGTAACGAAATTAAAAACTCGTTGCCTGATAAGCTGGTGCTTTACGTATCCTGCGAGAAATTTACACAGCAATTTGTTGATGCTTTAAAGCATAATAACATCAATGATTTTGTGAACTTTTACCAGGCCATTGATGTGCTGATAATGGACGATGTGCACAATTTTGACGGTAAATATAAAACACAGGATTTCTTTTTCCATATCTTCAACCACCTGCATCAATCAGGCAAACAGGTTATCATTACCTCGGATAAGGCGCCAAAAGACCTTGCCGGTTTAGAGGAACGCCTGCTGTCAAGGTTTAAGTGGGGACTTTCAGCTGATCTGCAAATTCCAGACCTGGAAACCCGTATGGCTATCCTTAAAAACAAAACTTACCAGGATGGTATTGAATTATCAAATGATGTAATTGAGTACGTTGCCCATAACATTGATAATAACGTACGTGAGCTGGAAGGCGCAATGGTGTCATTATTGGCACAGTCGACCCTTAACCGTAAGGAGATCGATCTGAACCTGGCCAAACAAATGTTGAAAAACTTTGTGAAGAACTCCTCAAAAGAGATCTCGATGGAATACATCCAGAACCTGGTTTGCGAGTACTTTGAAGTGCCGATAGAGATGGTTAAATCACAAACCCGCAAACGCGAAATTGTACAGGCCCGCCAAATCTCTATGTACCTGGCTAAGGCACATACCAAAAGCTCATTAAAATCAATTGGACATTTCTTTGGCGGCCGTGACCACTCAACAGTGATCTATGCCTGCCAGACAGTGGAAGATTTGATCGACACTGATAAGAAATTTAAAGGCTATGTAGCCGATATTCAGAAAAAGCTAAAAATGTCCTAACTGATCTTATAATGATTTATATGGGCCTTGCATGAAAATGCAGGGCTTTTTTTATTGAATTGTCTTATAATTTTAAATAGCTTGTCATTGCGGGGAACGAAGCAATCGCGAACCATGCACGACCACTATACAAGTTCTAAACCGTTCTATTCGCTCTGTAAAGTTCTCGATTGCCGCGCTATCGCTCGCAATGACAAGATTTTATTTTGAAGTTAATTGGTTCAGAAATTTTACTTAAATTGTATCAAATAATTAATTATGAAGAAGTTATTACTACTAAATTTCCTGCTGTTAATTTCAATCAGCACCTTCGCCCAGCAATCCGCAACAGATAGCGTTAAGCAATCTATCAATACTATGTTTGATGCCATGCGCAAGAGCGACAGCACCCTTTTAAAATCTGTTTTTGCAAAAGAAATGATATTGCAAAGTGTTTCGACCAATAAGGAAGGCAAAGCCGTTATTTCAACAGACAGCGCGAATGATTTTGCAAAAGCTATAGGAACACCACATGCTGCCATTTATGATGAACGCATTACCTACGGCGATATCAAAATTGACGGCGACCTGGCCAGCGTTTGGGCGCCCTACAAATTTTACCTGGGTGATAAATTCAGCCATTGCGGGGTAGATGTTTTTTCGTTGATGAAAACAGCTGGTGGCTGGAAGATAATTTATATTGTTGATACAAGGAGGAAAGATAGTTGTATTGAGTAACATGTTTTAATCCCGTTTGTCATTGCGAGCGTAGCGCGGCAACCGCACGCCGTGCACAACCGCTATGCAAGTTCTATACCTTTCTATTCGCTCTGTATAGCATGCGGTTGCTTCGTACCTCGTAATGACATGATTTGTTATTTCATCCCTTATCTATCAACCGGTAAAACCCATCCCTGTAACTATCTCCAACAGGAATAATAACATCACCAATGAAGATCCTGCTGCGCCCAACTGAGCTGATATGCCTTAGCGAAACAATATAGGATTTATGTACCCGCACAAATTCAGCACCCGGCAATTGCTCTTCAATTTTTTTTAATGGCTGCAGGCTCATTACCCGCCCTGCTGTAGTATTAAGCGACACATAATTTTGCAGTGCCTCCACATATAAAATATCAACCAGGTTTATTTTTTGGATCCGGTGCTCTGTTTTAACAAATAAATACTCTGGCGCCAGCCCGGGAGCAGGGGGGATGCTAACCAAGCCAATTGAAGGCTGATTTGCTATTAAATGAAGCGCTTTTTCAGCAGCCCGGTAAAACCGGTCAAAGGCAATGGGCTTTAACAGGTAGTCAACAACATCATGCTCGTATCCATCCAGGGCATATTCGGTATATGCTGTTGTGAGCACTATTTTACATTGCTTACCTGCTATTTTAATAAACTGCATCCCCGTTAGCTCGGGCATCTGGATATCAAGGAAAACCAAATCTATCTTTTGTTCGCGTAATATATTCAAACCTTCAATTGGATTGGTTGTGGTGGCAACCAGTTCAAGAAAAGACACTTTGCGGGTATAATCAGCCAGCACATCAATAGCTAATGGTTTATCATCAATTACCAGGCAACGTAGTTTCATATCAATTGCAGCTTTAAATTTACAGTATAAAATTCAGGCTGGTTATCAATAGTCAAATTATGTGTACCGGGGTACATCAGGGCCAGTCGCCGGCTTACATTGTTTAAGCCAATACCGGAGGTTTTATCTTTCTGGTCGCGATTCTTTTTGTTGTGCACCTTAAAATTAATTTCTTCATTGGTTGCCATCAGGCCGATCTCAACCGGGTTACCAGGATCAGTTAACACACCATGTTTAAAGGCATTTTCAACAAAAGCAATTAAAAGCAGCGTTGCTATTTTTTGATTGCCAATGTAACCTTCAATATTAAAATTAATACAAACCGCACCTTTAGTGCTTATGCGCTGCAGTTCAATTACGTTCTCCAAATATTTAATCTCGCTTTGAATGGGCATGGTGTCTTCCCTGCCTTCGCGCAGCATATAGCGCAATATTTCAGATAGCTTTAATAAGGCCGCGGGCGCATGCTCAGATTGCTGGTAGGTGAGTGAATAAATGTCATTAATGCTGTTAAACAAAAAATGTGGGTTTAGCTGCGACCGTAAAAAAGTTAGCTCTGCAGCTGCCTTTTCTTTTTCAAGCTCCTGTTGCCGGTGGCGGGTTTTATACCAGTCCTCAATAAAAAAGTACATTAACCCATATACAAAGTAGCTGGGGAAATAAACGAAGAAGACGTTGATAAGGTAACGGCTTAAAGAGTACGGATGTCCGTTGTAATTATCAAAATTCAATACAGGGATAAAAAAGTAATACTCCATTACATAGCGAAATATTGTTACAAAAGCGTAGGTACACACCGCCAATAATGCAGCCCTGGCATAACTCTTTTTAATGATCAGTTGCGGCGCTACCAACAAATAAGCGCTGTAAAAACAAAATACCGGGATCAACAGAAACCCGATTTCCATAATTAAATACCTGGAAAATAGTTGCAGGTCAACCGGTTGACTTTGATGCCCGCTCAAAACTCCTCTTCCCATTGAATTCCACAGGTTGTTTACCAATAGGAGGATCCAAAAAGTTAGGTGTAATAGTATGACGTACTTTCGTTTCATCGTTTAAAGATAAAACAGCTTTATAGTTTATTGGCACCTAAATACATGAAAGCCGGATATTTAGTGATGAATGCGCTTATATTTTGTTCAACCGCAAGATCAGGCTGTTTCGGGATTCGTCAACAAAATTTCCCGGTTCATCAATCGCAATTTTAAAATATACGTTGTTCCTGCATGTTTGTGTCACTAAATTTTATTGATATGAAAAAATTATTAATGATTGGTCTGATCGCATTTATGCCTGTTACAGCATTTTGCCAGGATCAGCTTAAAGTAACCGTTCATCCGGGTGTTGAGTTGTTTACTATTGTACAAATTTTGGCGGATAAGTACCCGCAGCCCAATCCATCGGCTTACAGCAAAGAAGTGATGGACTATTTTGGAAAATATAAAGATCATCCTGCCATAAAAAAGGTGATCTCGTTTGACAAAACTTACACCGACCTGGTTGAGTTAGGCTGGTGCATGAGCGACTTCCCCGATATCAAAATTTATGAGCCTGTTGACCTTAGCTGGTATAAAATGTACGGCAAAGAAAATGTACTGGAATATATCAGGCTTTGCAAAGACTTTTTTAACGATACCCACTTTTGGCAGTTTTTCCAACAGCACCAGGCGCGTTACACCAAATGGGGCGATGAGCTGAAAGCTAATGTTGATTCAGGCAAACTGATCAAAAAGCTCCAGGATTTTTATAAATACGATACGGAGATCCACTGGTATATTTGTATCGACCCGCTAAACAGCTGGGGTTCGCATGCCATAATGACCAAAATGCTTAACCCGCAATTTTCTGATTGGCTGGTGTACAATACCGGCTATTTTAAAGAGGGCGGCTCGGTAAATACAGACCCGGTGTTTGAATTCAAAAATTTTGAGAACCTGGTATGGCATGAGGGGAGCCATGTTTACATAAACGGTTTGCTCAAAAAGTACGAGAAAGAGATCAGAGAGCTTGATTACCTGTATAACAAGGATGATGAGGGTATGAAACGCAACCAGATCAGCAATTGGGCTTATTGTTTTGACGAGAATATGGTGCGGTCGATAACTGCATCGCTTTATAAAAAATATCGCACTGAACGGGCTTATAAACGGCAGGTAGCAAAAGAGATAGCAAGTGATTTTATTTATGTGGAGGACTTAACGCCATTTATTTATGATAATTACCTCAATTCAAACAAGTACAAAAACTTTGCTGATTTTTTCCCGGAAATTTTGAAGTATTTGAAGGATAAGTATCCGAAGAAAAGTTGAGGCTTTTTGTAGCGACGCAATACTTTGCGTCTCCGAATTTACATTTATACAGGAGATGGAAAATTGTGTGCCCCTGCTTTTAAATCAAGCAATTAAGCGCATACTATGCAACTTTTATAACACGTTCTTTATTAGCTGCATAAGAAAGACAGGCTAAGATCTGCTTTTCGCTTATTTGTGGGAAATCGCTGATGATCTCCTCATGGCTCATGCCGGAGGCAAGCCATTGTAAAACATCATATACAGTTATTCTTGTACCTTTAATTACAGGCTTGCCAAACCTTATTTCAGGATTGACCTCAATATATAGCTTGTAATCAATTTGCTGCATAAACAAATTTAAATAAAATGTATTGATAATCCATCACCCAAACAATATCCCAAACACCTCCTCAATATTGCTTACCACCCGTACTTCTATCTTATAACGGGACAGGTCTATTTTCTTTCTGTCCTGCCCACCGGCCGGCAGGTTGTATTTGGAGATAAAGATCTGTTCAAAACCTAATTTTTGTGCTTCCGCAATTCGTTGCTCCACGCGGTTCACAGCGCGGATCTCGCCCGATAAACCAATTTCACCCGCAAAGCAGGTCTTTGTAGAAATAGCTATGTCCTCGTGCGAAGAAATAATGGCAACCGCAAGGCCCAGGTCAATTGCCGGATCTTCAATCCTGATCCCGCCGGTTATATTTAAAAACACATCCTTTGCGCCAAGTTTAAACCCGCAGCGTTTTTCAAGCACGGCCAGCAGCATGCTCATGCGCTTGGTATCAAAGCCGGTGGCAGTACGCTGCGGCGTGCCGTAAGCAGAAATACTTACCAGCGCTTGAGTTTCAATCAGCATCGGCCGCATGCCTTCTAAAGTGGCGCTAATAGTAATACCACTCAATGGTTCATCACGCTGTGATAACAGGATCTCAGATGGATTTGATACCTCCCGCAAGCCCTCGCCAAGCATTTCATAGATGCCAAGCTCAGACGATGAGCCAAACCTGTTTTTCACCGTGCGTAAAATGCGGTAAACGTGGTGCCTGTCTCCCTCAAACTGCAAAACGGTATCAACCATATGCTCCAGTATTTTAGGGCCGGCTATCATCCCGTCCTTAGTTATGTGGCCGATCAGGAATACTGGTGTAGAGCTTTCCTTGGCAAAGCGCAGCATCTCAGCAGTACATTCCCTAACCTGCGACACACTGCCCGGTGTTGATTCAATATGTGCCGAATGCAATGTTTGAATAGAATCAATCACTACCAGGTCAGGCTCCAAAGCTTCTATTTGTTTGAATATGTTTTGGGTTGATGTCTCTGTCAGGATATAACATCCTTTTCCAACTGCCAACTGCCTGTTGTCACCTGCCAACTCCCCATCGCTGCCAACTGCCAACTGCTTACTGCCAACTTCTGCCAATCTCTCCGCCCTCATCTTTATCTGCCGTTCACTTTCCTCGCCTGATACATAAAGCACTTTTAAATTGGGCATATTCAGGGCCAACTGCAGCATCAGGGTTGATTTACCTATACCAGGCTCGCCACCAATCAACACCAATGAACCCGCGACTATTCCACCGCCCAGAACGCGGTTAAATTCCGCATCGGGGGTAATCAGCCTGTCTTCATCGGTAAAAGTAATATCGGCAACCTGTACAGGCTTATTTGCCTTTTGCAGCGTTGTAGAGGTGGTTTTCCAGTTTGGGATAGATA
>JAQBOS010000041.1 GCA_028287925.1 Mucilaginibacter sp.
TAAAATTGCTGGGCACCGAAATTAAATCTATCCGTGATGGTAAAGCCAATATCAATGATGCGTTTTGCACTTTTATAAACGACCAGCTTTATGTACGTAATTTACATATTGCCGAATATAGCTTTGGTTCATTCTACAACCACGAAGCCAAGCGCGACCGGATTTTATTACTCACCAAAAAAGAACTAAAAAAGCTCCAAACCCGCGGCGAAGAAAAAGGATTAACTATTGTACCCCTTGCCCTCTTCATAAGCGAACGCGGCTTTGCCAAACTGGAGATAGGCCTTGCGCAGGGTAAAAAGACATTTGATAAACGCGAAACTTTGAAAGAGCGTGATACTAAGGTTGAGATGGATAGAGCGATGAAAAGATAATTTTGATTTCGGATTTCGGATGTTCAATTTCGGATTTATTAAATGAGAAGCCAGGAGCGTTGAATGCAGAATATTTTTTTCTTATCTACACCAAGTTTCTTTTCCTTCTAAATCCGAAATCGAACATCCGAAATCCCACTACCACGCTTTATCCCCCACCAGCGGCACAAACCTGAAGGTATCCAATACAATCTTTTCGTAATCGTGTTCCGCAACTTTGATTATGGTTACCATTTTTTGTGATTGTTCATCGCCTACCGGAATAACCAGGATCCCGCCGATTTTCAGTTGCTTTAATAACACATCAGGAACTGTAGGCGCACCTGCGGTTACAATTATTTTATCATAAGGTGTATGTTTAGCTATCCCGATGGAACCATCGCCAACAAAAAAATTAGCTTTATAGCCTATATGCGGCAAAACCTGGCGGGTATGGTTATAAAGCTTCTCCTGCCTTTCAATGGTATAAACCTTTGCACCAAGCTCGAGCAGGATACAGGTTTGGTAGCCGCTGCCGGTGCCAATCTCCAGCACCTTATCCCCTTTGTTAATATGCAGTAATTGGGTTTGATAGGCTACGGTATAAGGCTGCGAAATAGTTTGCCCCTCGCCTATCGGGAAGGCAATATCTTTATAAGCCTGGTTCCAGAAAGTTTCATCAAAAAAGTAATGGCGCTTTACATTGCCTATTGCGGCTAGAACCCGTTCGTCATCAATTCCTTTTTTCTTTAATTCTTCAACCAGTAATTTGCGCGCACCCTTTTCGCGGTAATTGTCGATATACTTGTAAGCCATTATAGTACAAATCTAACACGATTTAAGGATTTGAAAGACTTACAGGATGTAAGATTTATAATTGACTAGTTTTCAGATTAATTTTCTTTACACAATTGGGTTCTCACCCGGTTCAACTAATCTTTTATTGTAAACCCGTTTAAAATCTAAACTTGAACCTCTAAAATTTATAAGTAATCCGTCTGCTATGTTGTGTACTTCAAGATAATTTATCGCCTGATTTTTATGGATATTTTCTATTTGTTCCCTTGCCTTTAATTCTACCATAACAACACTCTCAACAAAAAAATCTACTCTCCTTGAACCTATTAATTCTCCATCATAAAATATCGGCATTTCCTTTTCCTGTTCAAAGTTCAATCCCAACTTTCTCATTTCTATGGCTAATGCTTTCTGATAAATTATTTCAAGGAAGCCGTTACCTAACACATTATGTACTTTCATGGCACATCCTATAATTTTATGAGTTAGCTCATTAACATTATTACCTATAGATTTTTCACTTAAAAATCATGGAAATTAATCAGAAATATCCTGTAAATCAATAAAATCCCTAAATCGTGTTATGGGCTGATGTAAGATTGGGAAATTAACAGAATTAGCTATAAAACACATTTTATTGGCCTCATGATGTAAAGCATTGGCCTTTTCAATCATTGATTCATCGCTTACAATAACAGTTGGATGTAAAGTAATTTCTTTAAAATATCCGCTGCCATTGGCTACTTCAACCATGGTTCCTGTTGCTTCATCGGTATAATCAACCACAATAACTCCGGCCACGCTACACAAATGAAGGTACCAAAGCATATGGCATGATGACAGCGATGCAACTAATAATTCTTCGGGATTATATCTTGTTCTATCGCCCCGAAACGAAGGGTCGGATGAAGCGGGAATAGTTGGCTTTCCATCAACATTTATGGAATGGCTTCTTTCGTAACCCCGGTAATCGGTGGTTCCTTTACCCTGGTTTCCTGTCCAGGTAATAATTGCTTTATAGTGGTGCTCACTCATAAACTATATATTTTTTACAAATTAATCACAGTAAATTAACTATAACAAAATAAAAACAATCATAAATTCGCATTAATTAAATTATCATTGCAAATCATTAAATAAATCGCTTTTAAAAATATTCTCACTGTAGCACAATCCCATTAATTGCCGTATAGTTAAAAAAACAAAACATGAAACTATTCAACCCACTTACATTTATTTGCATCCTGGTTTTATCTTTGATCATAACATTCTCCTTTAAAAAAAACAGTGCTGATAAAACCACTCTTATAAACGAAGATGCCACCATTATTAATACTGGAAGTACTGCTGCTGACGGATGTGGCTGGCAAATAAAAACTGCAGGAACAGATAGTATCTATAGTCCGCTGGATTTAAATGAGCAATACCAGGTTAATAATTTAAAAATACATGTTTCTTATCACAAACTAAAAACAAGATTTTATTGCAGCCAGGTTGCTAATGATCCCGGACCCGGCATTGCAGAAGTCAGCATAGATTCGATAAAACCCCGCTAAGCTAGTGTCAAGTCAATAGTCTTTAGTCGTAAGTCAAAAGTTGGTTTTTCTATCCGTTTTCACTTAAGACTTTCGACTTTGCGTCAATTTTTGTTTGACACGACACTAGTATGGATCAACGTCTGGCTGTACAATACTTCCCTTACTCAGCTTAGTAGTTTGAAACTGCGTAATTATATCCCTAATGATTGTTTTTACTTTATTGATAGAGATGCCGTCTTTTTCAAACTTCAGCATTATAGTTTTAATATAATAGTTCCTTATCCGGCCAATCAGGGGAAATTCGGGACCTATAACCCTATCGTCAAATTGTTTACGAAGCTCATTAGCAAGGTAGATGGATTGATTATGTACAATTTCGGGATCTTTATGTTTTATATCCAGGTTAATGATCCTGTAAAATGGCGGATATTTAAAGCTTTTACGCTCTTCCATTTCTGTAAAATACAAGTCTTTATAATCGTTTTCAATTACTTGCTTTATCACCCGGTGTGTAGGGTCATATGTTTGAATCACTACCTTGCCTTGCTTGCCCCTGCGCCCTGCCCTGCCGCTAACCTGGGCCAGCATCTGGTAGCTGCGTTCATTAGCCCGGTAATCAGGAAATTTCAGCAAGCTATCCGCATTAATGATCCCAATAACGGTAACGTCCGAAAAATCAAGTCCCTTAGCTACCATTTGCGTGCCTACCAGGATATCAATTTTCTTTTCTTCGAGGTTATTCAATATAGTTTGCAATGAATTGCGGGAACGGGTAGTATCCAGGTCCATCCGGGCCATGCGGGCATCGGGTAAGATCATCGCCAGCTCGTCTTCAACTTTTTCGGTCCCAAAACCTTTGTATTCAAGATGGGTTGATCCGCAGGCAGGGCAAATTTGTGGCGCATCCTCTTTATAACCACAGTAATGGCAATGCAGCTTACCGCTACTTTTATGGTAGGTTAGGCTAACATCGCAATTAATACATTTTGGGGTATAGGCACAGATCTTACAAATTAGCAACGGCGCATATCCGCGCCTGTTTTGAAACAGGATCACCTGCTCCTTATTTTCAAGCGCTTTGTTAATATCCCCCATCAGCACACTTGTAAAGTGCGATTGCATGGTTTTTCGTTTGGTTTCTTCTGCAATGCTTACCACTTCAATTTCGGGCAGCTTTACACCGCCATACCTTTCGGTAAGCTCGGTTAATCCGTATTTTTTTATCCTCGCATTGTAATAACTTTCGAACGATGGTGTGGCCGATCCTAACAGCACTTTACCTTTGTGCATATTAGCCAAAAAAATGGCGGCATCCCTGGCATTATAGCGCGGTGCGGGGTCAAATTGTTTGTACGATGTTTCGTGCTCTTCATCAACAATTATCAATCCCAGGTCATTAAACGGCAAAAAAACAGCCGACCGTGCGCCCAGCAACACCTTATATTCATTGCTGATAACTTTTTGCCAAACCTCAACCCGTTCATTATCATTAAACCGGGAGTGATAGATCCCAATACTGGCTCCGAAATATACGCGCAGTCGCTCAATAATATGTGTGGTAAGCGCAATTTCAGGCAGTAAATACAAAACCTGCCGGCCTGAGTTGATCATCTCCTCGATCAGCCTGATATAGATCTGTGTTTTGCCGGATGATGTTACCCCATGCAAAAGCACAACATCCATTTGCTTAAACTGCTCTTTAACATTAACAAGTGCCGCGCTTTGCTGCTCACTTAGCTCAAAGTTGCTGTAAAGCTCTTCTTCCTCAAAAAACAGCCGGCTTACGTTTTTTTCCTCAATAACAAATACTTCTTTCTCTTCAAGTGATTTAATGCTTGCCGCACCGGAGCCGCTTTCTTCAATCAACTCATTTTTCGAGATACTTTTCTGATGGCGCGAAAGCTTTATGTAGGCCAGTACAGCATCTGCCTGTTTGGGGGCCCGTTTTTCAAGAATTCCGAATAGCTCCCTCAAGTTATCCTGGTTTTGATAGATAGGATTCAGCGTTATAAAACTTCGCGTACGTGGCTTGTAACGCTCGCTAACTTCTTCTGATATATGGATCACATTTTTTTCGAACAGCGATTTCAAAATGGGCATAACCGTTTTTTGCCCCAGCAGCTTAACAATATCGCTAACAGTAAGCTCAGGTTGGATATCAAGCGCGTCAACAATCAAAAACTCTTTATCATTCAGATCGGTGCGATCTGCGTCATAATTTTTATTGAGCACTATCTTTGTTTCGCTGGCCAGTTTTAATGCCGATGGTAACGCGGCATTCATCACCTCGCCCAATGTACACATATAATATTCCGACATCCATTGCCAAAACCTCAGCTGTTCGGCGGTAACTACCGGACGGTCGTCCAATATTTCAATGATATATTTTGCCTGGTATTTTTCGGGCGCCAACTTACCTATTGATGCAATAATTGCCGTGTAAAGCTTGCTTTTGCCAAATTGAACTACGGCCCTTTTGCCCACCTCAACCGCGTTGTTCATTTCATAAGGAACACGATAGGTATAATTTTTGGCAATTGCCAAAGGCAAAATCACTTCAACAAAAAGTGTTTCACGGTCGGTATAATGTGCTTCGGCAAACTCTAACATTAAATTATTTATTTTTAAAAGCAGCTACACCCATAGTTATCCAACCCCCAATAAACAGTACGCCGCCAAGCGGGGTTACCGGGCCAATTATGTGCACCCACCCCCAACCCAGTAGTTCACGGGTTGCCAGCAGGTATAATGAGCCGGAAAAAAACACTATTCCCAATGTAAAAAGATAATAGCACTCGTTAATAAGCTTGATATTATCTCTGCACA
Organism: Mucilaginibacter sp.; assembly: GCA_028287925.1. Taxonomy (GTDB): domain Bacteria; phylum Bacteroidota; class Bacteroidia; order Sphingobacteriales; family Sphingobacteriaceae; genus Mucilaginibacter. Next base: position 5,516 of record JAQBOS010000041.1, read on the forward strand.
GGCTTGATAAAGCCAGCAAGGCAAATACATGATAAAACTGGTATTGAACTGCGGTATTCCACACCTGCAGATCCTTTGCTGATAAATGCCCCTGTAAACCATGCGCAGCAAAAGCACCTGCAATAACCGCTAACGCACCTAAGATTGAGGCGGTAATAAATATTTTCTTCTTCATAAGTTGTAAACGGTAAAGTTAATTAATTTGGTGAATGGTTGATTAAGTTGGATTAGGTTGATTGAGTTAAAATGACTTACATGTTGCGTTTCCTTAAGTAGTCTAAAATCTGTGCAGATATTAATTATCAATTTATCATCCTTAGCAAACAACCCAATCAACCTAATCCAACTTAATCAACTTAAAAAACTACATTTGCAAGGCAAGCAGCAATGAAAAAGCAAATAATTATTACCCTGATTTTATTGGCAGCTACTGCGTATGTAACGGTTGTTTATTTTAAAAACTTAAACCCTCCGGGAACGCGCACCAGCCAGGTAATGCATTCAATCCCTGGTAATGCCGCGCTGATATTCGAGTTTAATAATGATAAAGGCTTTTATGATATTTTTAAAGATAATAAACTGTTTGCTGCCGTTATTGGTAAACAAAAGCTGGGCCTATTAGATACCTTAAGACAGCAACTACTTCAAAATTCAATATTAAGCAAATATTTTACCGGCCAAAACATATTCATTTCCCTGCATCCTTCAATAGAAGATGGGATAGACCTGTTGCTTTCAATGTCGCCGGCAAACGGATTTGAACCGGATCTGTTTGATCAGTTAAGTAAACAACCAAACAGCGGGTTATTGATCACCCCTATCCGCACTGCGGGAAGATCCGGCTATAATGTTTATATAAACGTACTTAAAAAACGTTTTTACATAATAAATAAGGGGAACAATGTTTTTTCAGGGAGCTTTTCAAAAGAATTGATAGATC
>JAQBOS010000067.1 GCA_028287925.1 Mucilaginibacter sp.
AGGGCGAGCGCCAGGGGCCCTATAAACTCAAGGGCAACACCCAAACCAAGCGGGATGCGGGCTATTGCCATATAGAAAATGGTATTCATTGCCCCTAACGTCAAACCGTACAAAGCAACAGCTTTCCATTGCGCTGTTGTTAAATTTCGCAGGTTGGGCCGGTTAAAAATCACCAGGATAATGGCTGACAAAACTATTCTTAACGAAGAAGTTGCAGCCGCACCCAGCACTGGAAACAGGCCTTTTGCAATAGCCGCACCACCCTGGAAACTGGCTATAGCTAATAGTACCGTTAGCACCGCAGGAAATTCAATCCCCTTTTTATTCTTCATTTTAAGAATGTTTTGTCGCTGAAAATAATTATTTCGACGGTGACAGATGTCAATCTAAAGTCAGTTCATAAAGCAATATTAGATATGAATTTAGGGAATAATGCTCCTGCCTGTTTAAGCGTTTCGTTTAAATTGAAATTACAGCGAAGGCACAAATTTAGCCTTCAGATCAGGGTTTTTCATATTGTGATCTAATGGAAAAATGGGTCGCTTTAATCTTTTATAGGGCAAATGCTCTATATCCTGGTCTACCCCGCCGGGTGTTAATGCCAATAGCCAATCGGCACGCATGGCAAATAGCTCAGGTTCAAGGTAACCGATCTTCACCACCACAATATCGGCAGTCCTTGGATTAAGGCCCAGTTTTGTAAAATCCTTTTCATGGTGATATGGCTTCCTTTTTTGGGTCACGATAATGTGCACGCTTCCCATTTTTATTGATGCTTCCACTTCGGCGTCCACATCACCTTTGACAATCGATTCAACTGTGCCGGTGATGTGTACAGGCGGCGCAAGCCTGGCGTCTACTTTCGCACCCGCATAGCCATCCACATGGCCACCTACACCGGCCGCTATTGCCATTTTAATGAGTTCAGGGCCCGGGATGGAGGCGTAGATCAGTGATGGCCCTTTATCTGTTTTAAATTCCGGCCGTTTCAATATTTGAGTCAATGTCCATGTCACATCACCTGCTCCCCCGGCTGTTGGGTTATCACCGGAATCGCTGATATAAAAAGGATGTTTAGTGCTTGCGATCGCCTTATCCAGGCATTCCTTTAAATTGCCTGTGGGCGCAACAAACTTAAACTCGTTTCGCACATCCCAGAAGCTTTTAGCCAGGTACTCAGCTGTGCTGGTCACTTTGGCTTTATCGTCACCGGTAACCATCACTACCGCATGGTTCCGAGGTTCATCGGCCCAGGCATAGCCAATCCATATCGCCGCATCCACAATACCTTCCTGTTTAGCTGCCGGCCATACTTTCCCGTATAGGCTTTTGCCTGGCTCAATCCTGGTGCTGGTCTTTTCACCGGGCAACAGAATTGGGACCGCTATATAGGCCTTGTAAGCCGGTTTGCCTTTCCCGCTTTCAAGCCGGTCGATCAGGTTAGTCACAGCACGGCGTTTGGTTTGGAGCGCGTCTTCATGCGGCGCCATGCGGTAACAGGTGATCAGGTCGCTGTTTTCAGCCAGTCGCCATGACACGTTGCCGTGCAGATCCATTGCTGTTGAAACAATTGTCTTCTTACCAATCACCTTTCTTATCCTCACTAAGAAATCTCCCTCAGGATCATCCAGGCCAACCACGCTCATTGCCCCGTGGATATCATAAAACAAACCATCGTATGGGCCATTTTTTTGAAGAGCCGCCAGGGTTTTCCCAACCAGCGATTCATAAGCCGCCCTGGTAACCGCTCCGCCCGGTAAGGCGTGGCCGTCTATTGTCGGAACCCACACCGCCGCCTTGCGAATGGCTGAATCAGGCGCCCAGAAAGGATAGATCGAAAAAATAGCATCACTGTATTTTGCGTGAAACGCTGCCTCGTCCGTTAGCGCCGGCGAAAAAGTGCTCGATTCGATCCCCAGGCCAGCAATAGCAATACGCGGCAGGTGTTTAACCGGCACATTAGTTTGTGCTCTGGCCAGCGACGCTGCCACACATAAGATCAACAGAAGAAAAAATTGTTTCATAGCTGGAGGATTAACGGTGAATCTGTATGATCAAAAATAGGCAAATCATATTACCTGTAACAACAAATAGAATTGATATTTCATTTATTATTAGGGCGGTTAAAAGCTTCGGCTACAGAGTCATGGTTTTGCCTGGACAGCCGACGCATTAGCCGTGATAACTTGAGTCCTGGGTTAAGACTGAATAATAAATTTTCTTAAAATACTTTGAAATACAAGGTTACTTATTTAACTTTGAATAGCAAAGTACTTTTATTTATTGCAAAAACTCAACCGTATGAAGATTTCAAGAACAAAATTCGTTATTCTCTTCCCCGTTTCGGCGTTTGCCTTTCAATTTATCTCTAATTCACTTTTGGGACCCGAAGTCCGGCTCTTTCCTGTAAACGGCGAGTGGTTCCCGGGAACAGGATCACCAATAGCCTGGAAAAACACCGTATCCACAATTATATACCCGATCAAAATGGTTTTGATAGGCCCCTTATCGCCTTTATTTAAAGAGCCGGATCCGGCACCCCCGATTTTGGTTTTCGCGTTTGCTTTATACTGGACTGTAATAGCATTAGTTCTTTATTATCTCCTCAGTAAAATAATCACCGTAAAAAAATATGAATTTTAGCGGGATCAGCATATTCCGCTATTGGTTATCTAGAAAGTTTAGAGTAAATCCACCAAAAAAGGTTCGGTGTTATGTCATTTAATATACAAGTATGAATAGAATTGAAGAAGTATACTATGAGGCAAAGGCTGACGAATGGTTTAAACGGTTTGCTGTTTTTTGCCGCATTGCTTTAGCAGCGAGCTTTATTCCAGCGGGGTTGGTAAAAATCATGGGTGAACGATTCGCCGCCGGCCTGCCGCCCAACAACCCTTTAGGGCATTACTTCGATGCCTTACATCTCACCGGATATTACTATACTTTTATTGGAATTGCTCAAATTATAACAGCTATATTATTACTGGTCCCGAGAACCTCCCTTCTTGGTGCACTGATGTATTTTCCCATCATCGTCAATATTTGTGTGCTAACTTATGCTACCCGCTTTGACGGTACCCGGGGCGTCACGATGATGGTATTGGCAAGCTTGTTTTTATTAATTTGGGATTATGACCGTTTAAAACACATTTTGCCATTTAAGCAGCCCAAAGCAGATCCTCATATGTTAAAAAAGCCCCTGGGTAAACGCCTTCGGATCATATTTTTTGGAGGTTCCTTCGCAGTCCTGGCCTTTATCATCATCGGTACTTTCTATTTATTTGAAATCGTGCCGGGCAACTCTGAAGCTGAGTGCAGAAATCAATGCGCTTCCAGCAAAAACCCCGCGGCTTGCCAGGTTTTCTGCAGCTGCATTTATAAACAAGGTCAACCGCTGGATAGTTGTTTGGCAACTTTTAATAAGGCTAAAGATATCCGCAAATCTGATACAAAGTAGCTACCTGGCAATCTCCGCCCCCGCCAGTTTAAGCCTGCCGCCTGAATGTCGGAAATTTAAGCATCCCGCTTAAAATAATAAATAACTTTTACTGAATTCTGATTGGCATTACATATGAAATAATAGCCCCCAACTCTTAATTTAGGCGAGACACTTAAATTATTATATGTCCGGGCAAAATGCCTTGACAGGCGGGCTAGCGTTCCATTTTTGCACACGGAACACCCGGAACGCTGTGAAACATGCTCATTATCAACATGTTTACTTTTGCCAAATTAGCAACTAACTGATAATCAAACGATATAAAATAAGCGTTTCTGTTTCGTCCTGAAAAATTGGTTCTATAACGAATAGCTTGGGTATGAACAGAGCTGGCAGATTTAACCACAGAGGACACTGAGAAATCACAGAGCGCACTGAGCTTGTCAATTCGAATAAATTTAACTGAGCAACCTGTAAAATACATACAGCTTCTCAACTTAAGATTTCTTTTTCTCTGTGTTCTCCGTGGTTTTTCTCCGCGCCTCCGTGGTTAAATTTCACTGCTGACAAAACACTGTCAGCACATTAACGGCTGCAAGCACTTAAATTTGATGTAATCGTTATCCCCATGTCAACCAACCCATCATCCGAACGCCCATCCTTCATAGAGCAGCTGCGCGCCGAAAGCCGCGGGCTGCCGTTCCGCCCGGCTAAAAGAAACCGCTCAGAACCCTCACGCCCCAGCCCCGAAGACTGTCGCCGCCTGTTTACCATTGAAAACGGGAACCGCTGGCTGGAGCTGGCCCGGCGCGAACCCGAAGCCAAAATGCTGTTTGGCGAGCTTTGGCACCAGGGCGAATTGTGTATGCTGTTTGCAGATACCAATATCGGCAAATCGGTACTGGCTGTGCAGATTGGCGAAAGCATCGCATGCGGGCAAGACATTGCACCTTTTACCTGCCAGGCGCCGCCCGCCCGTGTGCTTTACATCGATTTTGAGTTGAGCCCGTCGCAATTTGGGCTGCGGTACACCAAAGGCGAAGCCGATCACCAGTTTTCAGATAATTTTTTTCGTGCACAGTATAATTTCATCCCCGACCCGCCGCCCAACGTCAACGAAAACGACCTGCTCATTGCCGCCATTGAATATAAAGTAAATCTAAGTAAGGCCACCGTGCTCATTATCGATAACATTACCTGCCTGCGTGGCGGCACCGAAAATTCGGCGGTGGCGCTTGCGCTCATGAAAAGCCTCAAAGCGCTAAAAACAGACCACAACCTCTCCATCCTCGTACTGGCCCATACCCCCAAACGGCGCAACGCCACACAACCCATCAGCGCCGACGACCTGCACGGCAGCAAGCTGCTCATCAACTTTGCCGACAGCGCCTTCGCCATCGGCAAAAGCACCGCCGACACTAATCTTTGCTACCTCAAACAAATCAAGCAACGCAACACCCGCCAACGCTACGGCCACGATAATGTATGCCTGTGCCGGATCCAAAAACCCGGCACGTTTTTGCACTTCACGTTCGAAGGCAACAGTGCCGAACGCCTTCACCTGCTCAGCCGTACAGTGGCAGACCGCCGGCAACTG
>JAQBOS010000075.1 GCA_028287925.1 Mucilaginibacter sp.
CTCCGGGATGATAGTGTGCTGTCAATTCCCACGATCCGGTATCATTCCCATCTAAAATTTCTTTCCATTTTTGAACAGTCCCGGCAGGGGCTGGGCCTTCCTGAGTTCCGCCCGGTCCTTCCACATACGCGGCTCCTTCATCACCCTGAATAACTATGAATTCATTAGTTGTAGGGTTGTGATATATAGCCGCTTCACGTTTGGGCGAATCATTTATTGAACGTCGATACATTTGCGCCGTCTCTACGGCATTGTGCGGGTCTGCTCCTTTCATAACACTACCTGCCGGCAGGTCAATTATTTCGGGATCGTTTTCTGAAACCTTTTGTTTGCCCTTAACTTCTGGCTCACCGGGTTTATGTTCGGGTTGATTCGCTTTTGTTTCATCTGTTGGTTTTGGGGTCTTTGGCACAGGGGTCTTTTTTTCAATTTTTGGAACATTGGCAGGTTCTTCAATTGGTAATGTATCCTTGGTTGTAGCATGTGGTTTTGCCGGCGTTACCGTTTCATCTGAATGGGGCATGGCCGGAACCGTATCCCGTGCAGGTTTGGCTGCATCAACATCATTTGTGCCTTTTGTTTTAGCAGGTTTGGCTGAGTCAGCAGCATTTTTTGCTTCTAATTCATTACTTTCCCTTAATGCCTTACTTGATTCTACTAAGTGTGCCCCGACCATTAAACCGGCAGCCTGTAATTGTCCGCCAATGGCCGACATTATCATAGCTTTTCTTGTACCCGGTGAAAGATCTGTTCTTTTAGAAATATTATCAATTTCATCAAGGGTTTGTGCACCACCAACAATAAATCCCAATCCGTTCATGCCTAATCCAACAATAGCAAAGCCTTTTCCTACGGTTACCCACTTTAACTTGCCTGCCACCTCACCTCCAAGACCGGTGAATGACGTTACCACATTAACAAGATCCATTGCAGTTCCGTAATCCAAATGAAAACTATCTCCCTGGGCACGATCATAAAGCCTGTATGCTGATGGAATTGCGCCTATTATGCCAATAGGAAGCATTAACGCTAATGACGCACCACCTGTAAAAGGAGCCGCGGCAATTAATATTACTGAAAGCGCCGAAGCAATATTTTCGACCGAGTCAAGTACAATAGCCTGGGCATCTGATTTAACACGGAAAGTGTTTTTTACAGCAGCTCCTTTGCTTCCAATCCTGGGAGGAATGTATATACTGCAATAGCCTCTGCCATACCTGCTTGGCTCATCCAGGTATTCTTCAATTGCCGACTGAATCGCGTCTTCCCGTGTATTTTTTAATGGGCCGGTTTCAGAGCTGCTTTTAGACGAGGACAGGTCAGATACAAAATATTGAAAATCGCTCCCATCTTTTGGTTTTTCTATTAATTCAAACAAAATTTGCCGGCTGCTTCCATCGTCAGAAATAAAGACTGCCGTCATTTCAAACGGACTTTCAAGAGATGTATCGGAAGATTTATTTTCATCCAGCCGCTTTTTTTCAGTTTCAATTATTCTATTGGTCTCTTTTAGCTGATCTTTTATTGACTCCTTTTCTTCCGGCGTTTTACTAACTAAAAGCGCTTCTTCAAGTTCTCTTTTTTGAAGGTCGAGCGTTTCTTTTGCAGAGCCGTAGAGAAAAACAGTAAGTGCTTCCTTAGTTTTCTGGAGGCCCTTTTTTCGTTCAGGATCCAGATTTGGTTGTAGTAATTCTTTATTGACGTCCTGAAGTTTTGACGCAGAAACCTCCCGCCCCGCCTCTAATTGATCTCCATATTTAGCGGCCATATCTTCTGCCGAGCGCGCCCATACGGGCATCCAGGCTACGCTTGGTGCCCTAACAAATGAAGCCGTTTCAGAAATATCGGCCTGGAAGGCAATGGCTCTTATAACATATAGCCCGGGTTTATCAATGGGGATCTTTCTTTCTCCACGAGGTGCATTTATTTTTTGCCAGAAACTGGAGATCACATCGCCTATCGCACCGAAAACCGAACCAACTGCATCCAGGGCCAAAGTACCAACACCTGGATCACCCCCCAGTTTCGCACTAATTCCCCCAAACACCGTATCAACATCCTCAGCAAAATAATCTACACGTTGATGAAGTTTTTGGGTAATCACGCCGCCAACACCCGGATTTTCGCCTTTTACTTTTGGATCTTCTGCTATGTTTTTCACTTCCTCATTTTGCGCCCTTCCTTTGGCAGCCGTTTCATCAGATACATCCCCTTCTTTCATTTTTTTTAGGTCTTTAATCACGTCGTCATTGATTCTGATCAACTCAAACCCGTAACTACCTGCAAAAGCAAAACCAAGCGCTTCGTATATGTCTCCCCACTCTACGCTCATTAAAAAAGTTGGAGAAGTATTTGCCACCAACTCAAATAGTGGAGGTCCGAGTGGTGGAAAACACTGCAGTGAAGAAGGTAACGGAGGCGCGTTGTAGCGATTTAATTTGTCAGAAAGAGTGGTATCAGCTTTTTTGGAGCCATTAAATACCGAGGTTGATATCGTATCCTTCAAAAGCCTTTGCCGGGCCTTGTGGCCTTCTTCATCTCCTTTTATCGCTTTTTTTGCATCACTGATATCTGTATTACACTGTTGAATAAATTCCGCGGCTACAAGAAAGTCAATTTCATTATTCGGCCCCGCAATTTCTGAATGAAGCTGGATTTTTGCACCTGGTTTATCAGATTGCAGCTTCCACATAATCCTGTAGGAAGGATTTTCGACAAGCTGGGAATCGGTTCGCACGGCTTCTATGATATCAATATAAAAGAAAACGTATTGCTCTATTTTAATATAATAATCAGAGGATGTTTCTTTATCTAAATTTCCTGTCAAATCCTCATTCCTTTTTAATGAAGCATATTTCGATAACCACGTTTTCTTATTAAGCATTAAGAGCGCGAGTATGTTGCGTGTGAACCATTTAGGGGCAGTTTCTTTTATTGCCTCATAAATTTGATCTGTGGTAACATATGCCTGAATAATATCAATTTGATCGGATGATAGTTTTAATTTGATGTTTTTTCCCAATAGGAAATTTATTAATCGTAAGGGAACTCCTTCAATTAAACTGTTGGGTTTAAATGGTTCGTTTTCTTTAGCGGCTTTATCACCACCGCCATATTTTATTAATTCATTATCGCCTGTTGATATTTCAATGAAATCTGTGACGAGGTCCGGAGAATATTTCTCTCCCGTTAAAGCTTTTACGGTAGCCGCCAAACCTTGAAGATATTTTACACTTCCGGGTTTATAGGTTGCTTTGGAATTGCTGGGATAAAATACTAAGCCTTGAAAAATAGAAGCTTTAACAACGCCATCAATCGGATGGTTGAGCACATCCAAATCTTCCGCTGGCAAATCAATTTGTCGCTGGATATTATTAATATCGAAGGTTTGCTTTTGAATCAATGGCTGTGAAATCAGATCTTTTTTATAAAGCTGTTCACCGCCCTGCTGCACCACATGCGTTAGTTCATGGGCCAGCAAATGTTTACCGCTATCAGTTTGGGGCTGATATTGGCCACTATTAAAGTAAATATTATTACTTACCGTAAATGCTTTTGCATTTAACGATTGGTTCAATTCCGCTGATTCACCTCCATTATGGATCTTTACGTCACTAAAATCCGCTCCGAACCGGCTTTCCATAAAACTTTTAGTACCGCCATCCAGTTGCTGTCCTCCGCCCATGCTTGATTGGATGCGATTGGAAACCGAATCACTCACAGCGCCCGCACCATCGCCTTTTGCCTGGATAAATGGAGTTACCTGGCTTGCCAATGGTTTAAGACGTACATGCTCATCATCATAATCACTGCATGAACATGCTGATTTGCGCTGGATAAATGATGTTTCAGGCATTCGCATCACTTTATCGGCCATGGCATCAGCTTCATACTCTAATGGGTCATCAGGTGCGCCTACTGAAAGTTTTAACTGGATGGGTAACCATTGGTTTAAACCCGGCTCCAAATCAGAAAGCTCAGGTACAGGCACATTCATGTTATCCAATGCAGCCGGCTTGGCTTGGGGTTGATGAGCTATTTGAGTGTTTTCGTGCATAGGTTAATATTATATGCTATATTTAAGACCGTTGATTTAAAACCATCAGGTCAGGTATTCGTAATTTGGATATTCTTTTACAATCTGCTTTTTTACTTCAGCCGGAATAGCTGAAATAGCGCTAGCGGAAACAAACTTTGTTGAACGCACTATCGCTGTTTTTGATGTGTACTCCCATTGAACATACAACGAAACCTGGTAAATGGCTTTGCCTTCCTGGATCAGAAAGTTATCAAAATGATCTATTTCTACTACTTTTGTCGCTTTGGCATCAAACTGTTCCAAAATAATTTTTTTGTCATCCGATGGCCTGTCAAAATCAATAATGCTGGTATCAGTACGGTTCTTTGAACCTGCGTGGTCATAAAATGGGGTCTTAGATGTCGAGTCAACTTTATATTTCGGTTTTTTGGGGTCGGTTGTAAGTTCCAGATATCCATTTACGCTAACCGCAGTCTTATCCACCCATACTTGTGTATTATCAGGCTGGGTCGCAATAATTTCGGTCCACATAGTTTGAATATAATGCGAATCATCAGCCTTAGCCCCAGCATAAGCAATAGAAAATCCATCGGTGGTTTTGGAGCTACCCGGTGACTTTCCGCTATAACCAACGCCGGTATGAACAGAAACCTCTCCGCCGCCAACCTTAGCTTTGTGATCTTCGTTGCCTGCACTGTCAACATTTACCATTGACAGAAAAGACGTTTCAGCCGGAGGGGCATTAAGCAGAAAAAGCGCCCTATTCAAATCAGCCCCGGCAATATGTAATTTGATATCTGCGTCAAGATCGGTTGTGTTATCCTTTTTATAGGTTATTTTAAGCAGTGCCGCTTTCGTCTCATCGCGGTTTAGCGTATTAAGGGTTGCGAGTACATCTGCAACATTGGGTTTGGTTGCAGAAAAATCGTCGTGTATTCTTTTCGACAAGGCCCTGGCATCGTCAGATGGTGTGCGCTGTATAATTCCGGGGCTACCTGATCCCGATTGTTGCAAAGTATGTGTTAACTCGTGAGCCAGCAAATGCCTGCCCGAATGCGCCTGGGGCTGATATTGGCCATTATTAAAATAAATATGGTTTCCTGCTGTAAATGCTTTTGCGCTTAACGAATGATTTAGCCCGGCAGACATACTATCATCGTGGATTTTTATATCGCTAAAATCTCTTCCAAAACGATTTTCCATAAAGCTACAGGTCTCTCTATCCATGACACGTCCTCCGCCTGTACCAGATTTAATTTTAACGGAAATGGAATCACTAACCGTGCTTTCGCCGTTACCTTTAGCCTGGATAAATGGTGTTACCTGGCTGGCCAATGGTTTAAGGCGCACATGCTCATCGTCATAATCACCGCATGAGCACCCGGCTTTCCGCTGGATAAATGATGTTTCGGGCATGCGCATTACTTTATCAGCCATGGCATCAGCCTCATACTCGAAAGGGTCATTTGCTGCACCTACAGAAAGCTTTAACTGAATAGGTAGTCCGTCCTTTAAATCTATTTCCGGATCAAACTGTGCTGGTGAGCGCGTAACTTCATTGGCCAAAGCAGCCGGGCTGCTTTGTGATCGATTTGCTATGGTAGTGTTTTCGTGCATCTTAAAATCTTAGATCCCATGGAATATTCAACAAAACACCTCCCGAAACTCCGGCCTGCGGCGCCTGCCAGGAGCCGCTGGTAGGGATTGCTTCCTGTAAGGTCCCCATTACCTGGATCCCTATCTGCGGCACACCGAATGCTATATGTCTGTGTGCCATACGGATATGATCATAAAGCGGAGGCGAAGGCGGCGTTAAAAGTATTTGGGCACCCACGGCAGCTTGTACGGCAGGAGAAACTGTAGCAGAACCAGTAACAGACCGGCTCCAATTGGCAGAAGCCATAAATTGCGTAAAGCCGCTGATTTGAATCCAGTTACTGAGCAGCGGGATAACATATGCTGCTTGTCCTCCTGTCTGGACGTTAAGAACCTGGCCCGAATCATCCAATGTAACACTACCCTGGGCAGAATATTCCCCTCCTGCATCGGTACTTGTATGACGAACCCATGTCATAGTAAAAGAAAGCTGATGCTGGTTGCGCAATGGATTGGCCGGATCTACCGGTGCAACAGCCTGGGCAAATCCCGGAACAAAAGTATAGCCGATAATTGCCTGCACTCCAGGGGCACCAGGTGCCGGAACATACCTGCGTCTTACTTCAATAGTAACTTCCTCTAAATTAACAGACGCCCCACTGCCCAGGGATGCCAAAGCAAGAACGGCTACATGCTGAACAGTAGTTTCTCTTCCGTCAAGCACCACTATTTCGCCCCGCTCGGAAGGAATTGACGGCTGATAAAAATGATGCGCATCCAGCCAGTCATCAACCCTTGCCAAATCCATAGCCCTGCCAAGCCTAAGGTATTCGGCCGGAGTTTGAGGGAATAACGGCAAGCCGGGCACCAGGTTGCCAATGCCAACAAAAGCAGCGCCGCGCGCGCTGTAAGGAACATCGCGGGCAAGCAAAGCGTTAATTACACGCCTTACAGTGTCTACCGGCTGGTGCGCCTCTTCAGCCACCAGGTGCACGGCATCCCCAACTGTCATGTCCTGCCCTCTTAAAATAACGTGCCGTTCATCCGGGGCAGGTGGCTGGCTGGCCGGCGGTGCAAATTGGTTTTGTTCAAGCCAGGCCCTGATGGTTGCTTCAGGTGTAGGTGCAGGTGCGGGCGGATGTTCACCGTGCCCCTGTAACATTATTTGATCGCTTGTTCTGTTGATATTATGCGATCCGCCCTGTTGCTGTACCACATGTGTTAACTCATGCGCCAGTAAATGTTTGCCGCTGTCTGTTTCGGGTTGATATTGACCATTATTAAAATAGATATTGTTGCTTATTGTAAATGCCTTTGCATTTAACGATCTGTTTAATTCCGTTGATTCACCTCCATTATGGATTTTCACATCACTAAAATCCGTTCCAAAACGGCTTTCCATAAAACTTTTGGTATTGCTTTGCATTGGGCTACCCCCTCCCATGCTGGACTTTATCCGACCAGATACGGAATCGCTCACCGGCCCTGCGCCGTCACTTTTTGCCTGGATAAATGGTGTGATCTGGCTGGCCAATGGTTTAAGGCGCACATGTTCATCGTCCCGATCCGCACATGAACATTTGCGCTGGATGAATGACGTCTCGGGCATCCGCATTACTTTATCAGCCATGGCATCAGCTTCATACTCCAAAGGATCATCAACAGCGCCAACAGAAAGCTTTAATTGTATGGGCAACCGCTCAGTTAATTCTGTATCCGGGTCAAGCTGTTCAGGTGATGAATGCACCGTCTCATTAGCCGCTGCAACCGGGCTGCTTTGTGATTGATTTGCTATGGAAGTATTTTCGTGCATAAAATTCAAACGTTAACTATTCTTTTCATACCTTATTTTCTATGCATTAGGGAGGTCTTGTGGCGCCGGGTGCGGGGCAGGGGCAGGCTGTGGTGCCGGGGCTGGGTGCGGGGCTGGTGCCGGGTGTGGGGTTGGGTGCGGGGCTGGTGCCGGGTGCGGAGCTGGGGCGGGCGCGGGTGCAGGGCCTGGCGCAGGTGCACCTGGCGCAGGTGCGGGGGCTGGCGCAGGTGTTGTTCCATGTGCGGGTGCAGGACAAGGCGCTCCCCTATTACATGACAAAAAGGATGGCTGGGCCCATACAGCAGCTGAGTAAACTCTTACACAATCGCCTCTGCTTACACTATTAAAAAAGCTTTCTGAATCACCTCTGTGAACTGATGCAGCATCGGTATCATGTAAACGGGCGCAGCCTGCAGAGTGACTGCCGGGGATGCGTGTAAGTTGGCCATTATGCTGATGATCCCAAAAATTACTATGAAAACCAAAATCACCATCGTAATTAACAAAATTAATCAAACCATGTCCTGAAAGCCTTTGCATTCCTTGCACAGAATACATTTGACACCTGATTCTTGAATTTGTAGCCTGACCTAAAATAAGATTACTAAATTGTGTAAAAGTAGGGTTCGCAACAGTTCCACTATAGATTCTAACTGCCCGCGCACCTATATTTAAATGAATCTCCCGGGTTGTGCTTGGTGTACCGTTGTAACAACATTGCCTTTGAATAAGTTTTGGCCTGATATTATTATTTTGTTGCACCACATGTGTTAGTTCATGTGCCAATAAGTGTTTACCGCTTTCTGTTTCAGGCTGATACTGACCGCTATTAAAATAAATATTATTACTTACGGTAAAAGCCTTTGCACTTAATGACCTGTTCAATTCTGCTGACTCATTCCCATTATGGATCTTTACGTCACTAAAATCCGTTCCGAACCGACTTTCCATAAAGCTTTTTGTATCCTTTTGCATTGGACTCCCCCCTCCCATGCTTGACTGGATGCGATTGGAAACCGAATTACTCACGGTATCTGTACCATCACTTTTTGCTTGTATAAAAGGCGATATTTGGCTTGATAAAGGTTTAAGGCGAACATGCTCATCATCATATTCACCACATGACCCTGCTGCTTTGCGCTGAACAAATGGAGTCTCTGGCATTCGCATAATTTTATTAGCCATGGTATCAGCCTGTTGCTCAAAATGGCTATTAGCGGCGCCAACAGTTGCTTTACGCTGAATAGCAGCTGTCCCTGCAGAAATGATTCCTGAATTCTCGCCCCCCTGGTAATGATTTTGCCTGCTCATATTTCAATTAGTTTAATTGTATACTATCATTTCACATCAGCGCACCTTATTCCCAACAACCCAGGTGGTTGCAGTTAGCGTTGACAGCCAATCTGCAAAAGGCGCATATACATCTGCTGTAACAGTGTTGCCCACATTCATTATCCTGTCGTTTATATGCGCCCTTGCGGGGTCTATCTGGTTTGCCGATGTCCCGCTATCATTTAAATATTCATCTCCCAACCCTATCATATGGCCAAATTCATGAGCAGATGTATTTTGGGTAAAGGTTGTGTTATCGTTTCCATCATTGACAGAAAAGCTGGTGCCTGCCCTGATAGCAGACCCTTTGGCGCTGTGATTTTTATTGGCATTCTCATCCAGTTGCACAGTATGAAAACTTACATTATCCCTGATGTAAGTTTTCCTGGCATCCATAGTCCATGCCTTCTTGTTCAGTATGATATTATTAAGAGCCGCTGCTTCTTCATTTGCGTCCGTCATCTGGTGTACCACATTCTCATCAAAATTAATTTTGACATGTGCCGATCGCTTATTACCAGCTGGTTCTGCTAACAAAAACCGGTCATCCCAAATATCCCTGATAGCCTTTTCATAATCGCTTACATAACCATTACGCTTTGCATCATCCCATCCATGAGGAAAGATCCATGCCAATGAAAAGGTAACCGTAAAAGCGGATGAGCTTTCATCGTATGAAACCTTTGCATCAGGAAAGGGGGAGCTTCTGTTACTTTTCACCTGCTTGTTATTCCGGGAGTCGAGACTGTACTCTGAAGTTGTATTCTGTGTACCAATGGTCACTGCATACCTTTGAACTTTCTGACCGGTGTTATTTTGTTGCATTACATGTGTAAGTTCATGAGCCAGCAAACGTTTTCCATCGGATGCGCCCGGCGCATATTTTCCAGAATTAAAATAAATATCGTTGCCGACGGTAAGTGCCTGGGCGTTTAAGTCGTTGGATATTTGCGCAGCATAATCTCCGGTATGGATCTTTACATCTGAAAAATCACTGCCAAAGCGATTTTCCATAAAACTTTTAGTGTTATCGGCCATTGGGTTGCCGCCACCCCTGGTACTTTCTATTTTATTTGAAACTGCATCGCCCGCTGCGCCGTCACCTTTTGCCTGGGCAAATGGCTTAGCAGGGCTGTTTGATGGCTTAAGGCGTACGTGCTCATCATCATAGTCACCAGGCGAGTGCGCAGCTGCTTTACGCTGAATTAAGGTTGTATTCGGTATTTGCATAACGCTCCCCGCCTGGGCTTTACGCTGAATTGCAGCAGTACCCGCAGGCATCATTGCTGAATTTTCAGTACCGGGTTTACGCTTATACCTTTTCATACCTTATCAATTAATTACAATAGCAAAACCCTCTGGTGTTAAGTCAACAGTCTTTAGTCGCAAGTCTTAAGTCAGATTCGGTCTTTTTCTGACTTAGAACTTGAGACTTTCGACTCAAGACTAAGCGTCAATTCATAATTGACACCATGCCAGGCTACCTCACATTGTTTTTCCTTCTTTTTTAAATTCCTTTTTTATGCCAAGGATGATATCATCAACTTCTATTTTTTTATCCCCCCTGTTTAAAGCCATTAACGAGGCGTACTGAATAACATTCATAATGGAACCACCCGAAAGCTCGTGCTGATGAGCTATCTGTTGTAAATGATCACTATCCGGAGGGATACATTCAGCGCTAAAACCTGCGCTCCAAATCCTTAACCGCTCACGGCCCTGAGGTTTTTGAAAATGAATTATTGAATTTAAACGGCGGGTAAAGGCTTCGTCAACGTTATTCCGCATATTACTGGCCAGGATCACTAAGCCGGGGTAGTCTTCCAGCCGCTGTAACAGGTAGGCAACCTCCTGGTTGGCATACTTATCATTTGAATCTGAAATGCTTGTCCGTTTACTGAAAAGTGCATCAGCCTCATCAAAAAACAGGATCCAATTTTTATTTTCCGCTTTCTTAAAAACCTTTTCGAGGTTTTTTTCCGTTTCGCCTATATATTTTGAAACCACCATTGAAAGGTCAATCCTATATACGTCAAGGTTAAACAATTTGCCCAAAAGCATTGCGGTTAGTGTTTTACCTGTGCCCGGCGAGCCATGAAACAATGCTTTGAAACCCGGTTTTATCTTTTTGCTCATCCCCCAGTCTGCTTGCAGCGTTTGCCCATGCTGCAGCCAGATCCGTATTTCGTCCAATTGCTGCATGGTGTATTCATCCACTATCAAATCACTCCAATCCATTCCTGTGATTAGCCTTTTCGCCGGAAAATCCGGGCTAAACTGGGGTTTGCGTAAATTGCCTGTGGTAAAAAAATCAACATATTCATCAGTTACATTTATTATGCTGCAGTAAAAAGGCTCGGTAGCGCTGCCCTGATCAAGCTGGAGGATGTTATGGGCAAAGAAAACGTGATCAGGTTCAAAAATTCTGTACAATTTAAAACGATAGCTAAGGTCATTCCCGCCTAACAAAAAAAGAGCCGTCTCAATTGTAGGTATAAAACCGCCGTGCCTGCTTCCTTTAACACCGCCAAATTCGGTGTAACCCCTCCCGGTGGCTTTATTAACAGAAAAAAAGGCATCCAGTAAATGAGGTTGTATATAAGGCATCAAGGCCAGTATTAATAGCAATCGTTCATCCGGATTCAGTTTGTAATAACTTACAAAATCGGAATAAACAGAATGATCATTACTAAGATCAGGGATTGGAACATCGGTTATAGCCGGGGTTACATCGTCGGAATTTACAATAACTTCCGATTTCTCTTTATCAGCACTTAGATACAGTTTTTCAGCAGGGAAAAAATCCAGCATCTTTTTATTAACCACATTTACAAACCATGTGATCTCTCTTGCCAAAGTTTCCGCATTCTGATCAATCACACCCGGCACAGGGGCTGGTTTGGGTTGTTCTATATTTTTTCCCGATTTCTTCATAATTATAATTTACCATTCAACAGATAACAGGTAGTTATTCCACACTAAACTGATAGTAGAATATCCCCATGGAATATTATCAAGTAATACATCCATTGTTTTTCGCTCAACCTGCAAAAGCCAGGCATTTTCCTTTTTTGTTAGCAATCCGTCCCGTTTAAGAAAGGCTTCGCGCAGGCCATCAATTGAAGTATTTTTAAGCGCGCTCCAATGTGCTATTACAGCTTTTAAAAGCGATTCGCCTTCCTCCATTTCTTTATCTTCCAAAATAATATTTAAAGGAACCGGCGTCTCTACCGGCAAGCCGCATAATATTTTTTCAAAAACAATGGAGTATTCCGGTACCAGCTGATGTCCGTTGCTTAAAAATTTCAATAAATGAACGGCTCTGAAAGCACAATCCATGTTCTTCCAATTACCATTCTCCAACAAATTCAGCTCGTCAAAAAATGCCTTTAAGAATGGGGCCAGCAAAACAATGCCCGCGTATTTAACCGAATATTTATCAGCAGCCTCCTCAACTGAATATTCTGAAGGTGTTGTTTGCTCTTCAGTAATATCATCCGCCTGCTTTAAAGCAATTTCAGTTATAAATTCACCGTTATTTGTGGTATTAATATTTGTAAATTCTGTAATCGTCGAATCGGCAAGTGCCTGGTTTTGGATTAAAATGGTTTCAATATATGTTTTGAATATTTGCGCCAAAACTTCAACATTATCAATATTTGAAAATATTAAAGGGGCGTTTTTTATCAGGATATCATTAATAATTGGTTCATTATTAATGATATTCACATCCGTAATGCCTGCAAATTGACTTTGCAAGCCTGTGTTTTTTAACTCACTTATTTTATCAATAAGCCTGGCAATCCAACCGGAAAATATTTCATGCGTTTTTTTAAGATCGGCTGATAAATTTATAACCAGGCTTTTTGACTGATCATTAAGCTGCCATAGAATGCGCTGCCATATTTTCTCTTTTAACTTGTTTTGGAAAAAGAAACGCCTGAACAAATTCCCCTGATTTGTAAATACATCTGCACATATTTCATCCAGGTTTACTGCTGTTTCATCGGTCCACCATGGTAATGTGCCGTTTACCAAAAAGTACAAAAGCATTTCGGCTTGTGATAGCTGACCGGAAGCCTGCCGCTGAGCCGGTTCAATTTCTGAAAGCCTTTTCGTTAATTCGCGTTCAAATTTTAAGCTTAATACTTTTTTAAAATCGGTTCCAAATGTATGCTTGCTAAAAGCACCCAGATCCAGCTCAAGCTTATCTATTTTCAGATTCTCATTTTCACCTATATGTGCCGAACAAACTTCTTCAATAATTTCAGCTATCTCTGACTGAAAGGTTTGAGCAAAGTTTTGCCGCAGGTTAAATGACATCTCCTCATCGGGGCAAATAACTTCAAACTGTAAACTATTTACTGCGTGTGCCATTTACATCCTCATTTATGGTTGCCGGCGGCGGCGCAGTTTCATGGCTACAATCATCATCGCATACACCGCATGGCTTTAATGTATTAATAATATCAACCAACGGGTTCACCACTTCATAATCAGGCACTTCTGTTTGCGCCATTTCAAGCAGCCATGCATTATATGCCTTTTCAAACCGTTGCATTTCTTCAATGCCAATCCACATTACTTTTGTTTGGACATGTGCCGGCGATTCTGATAAAATTGTTTTTTCAACCAGGTTTCTGAATGCCGGGTTACGGAGCCGTTTTGGCCAGCAAGGCAACACTACCGTAGTTTTAAACGAATAAGGATCGGCATTCCCGTCGCACGGGGATGCATTACAATACAGGTCCAGCTCGTATCCAAAATATTGCATCAAACCGCTTATTTCATTTTCAATATCAAAAGGATCTAATGCAGCGTTGGCGTTATCTGTATTTTTATTAAATATAAAAATGCTCTGTGCAAGTACCACCCCATTATCACCATGAATTATGAAGCCGTATTTTACCGGGCTTTCCTGGTCAGCTACAATCTCATAGTTCCCCCGCTCCGATCCAAATTCGCACAGGTCATTTATCCGTTGAACCATGTCTTCGTATTTTCTGAATTTTAACAGAACAGGATTAGGATCGCCCGGGGTAACTTTCTGAAAAAGAACAGATTTTTCGTACAGATCTGTGCCGGGGGTATGCCTTAAGTATTGAAGGATCCATGGCATGGTATCATAACATTTATCGGCAGGTAACCTTGAAATCTTTTTCCGGTAAGGCGGCTCTTCTATAGCTTCGTCCTGTACTGAATTTAAATCGCAGCCATCTAAACAAATATTTAAAAAGCTCACCGGCTCATCAACATTATTTTCGTCCAGCACCTCGTCCAGCTTGGGCCGCAATAATATATGCTCAACCATATGCATGCCTTCGTTATTGTTTATCAGCACCATTATTTGCTGTAACCTCTCAAATGCTTTATCTCTGTCTTCTTTTTTTGTAAAATGTTCGCTGCTGCCTAATAAAACTGCGGTAGCTGCATCAGTACTATCATACAAGTCAAACCAAAATTTTCCAACTAATCCTGCGGCCTTACGACTGCGGGTTTTTAGCTCATCACTAAATTTGAAATAAGTACGATCATCTGCATGCTCCAGTATATCCTCCATCAATAATTCAGTGCAGCAGCCCTGCATTACTTCAACACTCGTAAAAATTACTTTGGTTTTATCTTTCGGATCATGTATTTTAATAACGTTCAGCGGCACTCCGCTTTTTGTTACTTTTTGTACAGGTGGCTTATTTGGATCATCCTGCTCCATTAAGGGCTCACTCGCCAGGTAATCAGGAACCAGCGATCTTCTTTGGATGTCGCTAAAGCCAAGCAGCCTGCCTATTCTCCGTTCTGCTCCTGATACATTATTTGTATTCCAGGTTTTATTAAATGCGTAATTATAAGCCTTGCCTCTCTGGCTGCTTATAAATTTATACTCATCGTCTTTAAGTATATTTATCTTATCCTGTATCAACCGTGTAGCCACATCCTGCGGTTCAAGCCATCCCATCAGTGATTGATATTCCGACAAATCTTCGCTAAAACGGGCCAGCATATGATCTAAAAAAACATTGCGCCTGTCCTCAAATAATTTTGGCGTTTCAACAAGGCTTTGAACAACCGCCACAAAATCCTGTAAGATCAGATCAAAGTGATTGCTGCCATGGTTTCCTTTATCTATCAGCAACTCATTTAAATTTTCAATCTCGGTAAGCGCGCGGGTAAAATAGGTGTGTTTTACAGTATCATCAAAAGTAAAAAGGTCTCTCAAGTGATCAAGCTGCACCAGGTAGTCAGCAAGTATTTGTTCAAAAAACAATAAATATCCGCCAAGCTGAAGCGCCTGGGCCTGGCGTGCCTCATCGGCATTGCCGGGAAGACCCGCACGATCGCTCACTCCATAAGTAATAGGCAATGAATAAGTAACCGGATAGTAATCCTCCAGGTCCATATATTCGCCGTTTGGTACCGGGAAATCCAGGTCAGTGCCCACAAGCTTATACTTACGCTCTGCGGTTTTCATGTCTTTAAAAGCCTTCAGCATTTTAGCAGGCAAACGGTCTTTGGTGCTGCCTGTATAGTAGGTAATAAATTCGCGCTCTTTGCAAAACATTATTTGCGACATAGCCGGTTGGATCCGGGCTATTTTGCGTTCATTCTGCAGCTGATTAACCCATTCGTAAAAATAGTTTTTAGATGCAGATTTACCTGTTACGCCATTAAATGGTAAATGAAGATAAGTTATGGCCTTTATACCTTTAATGTTTGATATTTCGGCAATTATATCAGACAGCATTATATTGCGAAACAAGCTGGTATTTTCCAGGTCAACATCATCAATAAATCCATGTTTTAAAGCAGGGCCTTCAAAGATCTCGTCAACCTGGTAATTTTTATCCAGCATTTGCTGAATGGTATAAAAAGGTACCGATGGGGTAAAATATTTGTAGATGGTAAAAAACATTTGCGCTAATACCAGGTCTGGGTCGGCATATTCTTCCAGTACTATAGAGGCACCAATCCCAAAATCAAGATATTCAACCGCATCTATACTTAAAAAATCTTCGCATAAATTACGGTTTGCAGCTAAACGATCAATTACTACCTGCCTAACTTCTTCGCGTTTTCCTCCATCAATAATATCTTCTTCATATTCAATCATTACATTGTATAAACCTTCAATCTCAACAATTTCCGGTGCAATGTAGGTGATGTTTGCCGCGTCGCGCTGCTCTTGCTTTAGTTCGGTTATTTGGTTTTCAAGGTCGCTAATGTCTGCTTTCAGCCTGTCAATCACAGTTACATCAGAATCGGCCGGTAATTTTGAAAGCTCATCCATTTTTGCTTTCAGCTTAGGAACAAACGCATTAATAGCAGCAGTTACATCAGTTAGTTTCTGGCTGCGTTCTGCTTTTGCAGCAGTAATACTTACATCGTTAACACCAAGCTTTCCGTAACAGATCTTTTCTTCTTTATCTTCACAGTCGCAATCATAATCCATCCTTTTTTCAAAATGATTATAATCAATCCAAATGGGCACTTCATAATCTTTACTCAGGGTTAGCCAGGCATTTCTTACCCCAACAATATCAATAATCAGCTTTCGGTAATCATTAATATTAAGAGCGTTGTTATGTAAAATATGTTTGGCTGTATAAAAAACCTGGTTCCAGGTATCATTCGTAAGCTGCTTAGGTGCAAGCAGATCTTTTATATCAAAATCCGTCCTGTATGAAAGATCGGTTATTGCATAACATACGGCTTCTAAAATAGTGATCCCCGGGTCTGAGAAATTATAATTCGTCCAAATGTCGCTACCTAATTCTTCAATCAGTTTAATGCCCTCAGAGCGAAGTGAAGTATAATCTTCTGCAGGGAGAAGCGGGTTATTTTTTATTAATGAAACCGAATTTGACATAGCAGTAGTTTTTATAGAAATGCTTTTGATATATTTATTATTACCTGCTTTAATTTGTATTTGCAGGCCTGTACATTATTTGTTAAGTCGTTTTATTATCAGGACTTTTAGCCGGATCAGCAGCAGCATTCGCAGGCTGATCATTGGTTGGAGCCGGGTCGGCTGATTTACCTTTAACCACACTTTTAAAAAAATCCTCAGCCTTTTTTACCGCAGCCTTACTCTTAGTGGTAAATTTGCTGGTTTGATCTTTCAAAACTTTATCGATCCCGACAATTGCATCTTCAATTTTCTCGGATATTTTTTCCATCTCCGATGACTTATCAGTTGCAGTGACTGCTTCTGCATTATTATCAACAGCAGCTGCGTCTGCGGTTGGTGTTGTCCCGGCAGCTTTAGCGACGGCACTGGCCGGATCCGAAGCTCTTTCGGCTAAATTTGTTGTATTTGCTACCTGAACGGCAGGGGTTGAAGCATCTGTGGCTTTTTCTGCTGCAACTGTTGGATCTGCTGTTTTAGCAGCGGCAATTTCCGGTGCTGCTGCTTTTTCAGCTATAACCCCTGTTTCAACCGAACTTTCGGCAAGTGCCGGTACGACAATTACTTTATCCTCAGCTATAGCAGGTGTTGCTGTATTTTCAGCTGGTGCTGCTATTTCGGCCAGGCCCTTTTCATCCACCGTTTTATTAATAGCAACACCTGTTCCAGCTATTTTACCGGGTGTAGTTGCAACTATGGTACCTCCGGCCAGTCTTGGGGCTTCAGTTACTATACTAACACCTGTTCCCGGGTGAAGCGTATCTACCGGTAATATTGCCACCGGTGGTTTGGCCATCAATCTTTTTTCACAAGGGGTTAGTTCTGTCGGTTCATCATAAAGAAGTATAATATGTTTAGGAGCCGATACCAGCAGCGATACTTGTGATGATGGCTTTGCAATTACATCCCCTATAAAATAACCCTGATCTTTTAAAAACACTTCAATATCATTACATCCTGATACGGTATCCAATGCGGCAACAAAATCTTTATTGGTTACTTTTTTTGCATTGTGTTGTTTTGGCGGACAGCATTCGTCACGGCAAACTCCCATTAAAAAATCAGTTATAAAATCAACATAAGGTCTTTGTTCAATAAAGTTGATAATTGCCGATGCATAGATCTTTTGTCCGAAATCAGCCTCAATGGTTTGATCAAAAGCCCAGGGGGTCAGGTATTGAACAATTTCATCATTCAATTTTTTCAGATAATACCCTTTATCAATCCCGCTTAAAAACTTCACCCTAAAAAACACAATCACCTGCTCATACACCGGGTTCCGGGCATGTACCTTTACAAATGGTGAAGTAAGGCCGCTTAAGTAATTTACTATTTCAATTAAGGTTAACCTGCTTGTTTTAGGCTGCAACGGGTTTGCTGCATTATCGTTTTTAAGATTTGGGACCGGAACTATAAGTACATTCCCTGTTGCCGATACCGGGCCACAGCATTTAATTTTCCCTAAATGCTCCCTGTGTGTCACCGGTTTACGGCAAACACAACCGGGGTCGGTATTGGTAACACATTTTACTTTAAAAACATTAGGAAAGCGGTCTAACACCAAGTGTTCATAGTCCCAGCTGGTTACAGCCCGGCCTTTATGGCGCAATCTTTCGCTTACGCGGGTATAATATTCTTTTCCAACCTCTTTATGTTTTCCATCAAACGAGGCAAATGGCTGCTGTACCTTGCTTATCTGCGCTACCGCAACTGATAATTTACTGATAGTACCTGCAGGCAATGCATTATCAAAATGCTGCTGGCTGTTTCCCTGGTCGTAAAATTGCACTTCTGTTGCTTGTGCTATTACATCAATTAATTGCGGAATGCATTTGGAGCCATTGGTAACGCTTGCGCAAAACCAATATAAACCATCGGTAATAATAGTATGGTTGCTATTTGCATCACCCGGAACATCAAGCTTAACAATTCCTGTTGTCTGAAAACCGTAAGTACTGTCTGATACCAGGTTTTCGGCTTTTAATGGCCGCCATTCGTTATAGATCAGGTACGACCAGTTTATTACAGGCGGGTCATCATCTTCATCAATTGCGCTGCCATCGGCAAATTCAAAAAGCAACGAAAGGGTTTGCAGCGGCTGTAAATTTTGCACGCCTATAAATAATTGCCCCTCTTCCTGGATCTGTGCCGAATATTGGTTATTCCCACCATTGATCTCTTCATCTAACCCGCTCGATTCCAATATCAGCTGGTTTAATCTCCTGTCGCCGGTTAAGGTAGGAAACTTCTTATCCGGATCTATGTATTCGGTATTATCAGCAACTTTACTTAAAAGCGCATTTTGATACTTGATGTTTGGGTTTAAATAGGTAAACTGGGGTAAAAGAGCGTCATTGGCATCAACCATCAAAGGATTTCTTATTATGCCGCGCGCTAAATTTTCATTTAAAAGACTATTCTTATAGGTCTTCCTGTAGTTATCGTTATAGATAGGAAGATCAATGGTAGTTTCTACTGTTCCAAACGGGTAAACATGAAAAAATTGGTCTACCTGGGGGTCAAGGGCTGTTAGATCAGAAATATAACTAACCGATATATTTTTTATTTGTAACCGGGGCGCAATGTTTAAGCGCGACTGGATATCTCTATAATTATCTGAATCAGGACCAAAAACATTATCTATCCTTAAAAAACCCTTATCGGCATTAATATCATATTTGGGGAAATATTCAATCGGATTTCTGTCGATATATATAGCATCAGGAGGTGTGTAAGTTGCACCGGGAGTAGACGTGTTCTGGTTTAAAATATTAAACGTAAGGCTTGCCTGCGTAAACTGTTCTCCCGTATAATCTACCAGGTTCAGCCAGTCATTGTTGCTCAGCACACTTATATTATATTCGGCAGGCATATCACCTTCGTCCTCATATTGTATTAATCCATCCTGAGTTTTCGTGATATTTAAGGCAAGCTGGCCAAGCGGTTTATTAAACACTTCATCGCTGCCAATGTAGAAAGAGGTGCCGAGTGTTGGCGTTGTGGTAAACGGATCAAATGCTTTACCGGGGGTAGCTGTGGCAGTATCATTTTGAATCACAAGTTTTTTTAACCCGTCAAAATGCTGAACCAATGTATCTCTCTTAGGGCTATTTGGCGTATTAACAAGATTTATTGACCCTACCCGTACAGCTATTGAAAGCGTGGTAACGGTTAATTTTTTATACATAGCAGCCGATAACCCAATATCTGGCCCGATAAGAATTTGCGCTACCGGGTAATTTGTGTTAAAAGTATTCCCGGTATGAAGTTTGGCATTAAACGCAATGATGCCCTGCTCTACAACGGGCAGGTATATATATATTGCTCCATCAACAAAAACATAACCTGTGGTACTTATCAAACTGGTATCAAAAGATCCTGTTTTAATTAATTTTTCAAGCCATTCCTTACTATTTACTAGAGGCGTATCAACAGTTAACCACCCTTTTTCGCCGGTTAATGCTATTTTTATATTATTTAAGGTAGTGGTATCACTAAGCGCATCAATTGCAATCTTTATAAGCCTGTTGCCTCCCTGCAATACTAACTGCGGTGATGCAATTGCAAAGCCTATTGCGGCTGTATTTTTTGTACTTAGCTCAATCTCCTTTTTACTAATAAATTCACAAATATTTTTAACAACAGGTGTGTTTAACACGCCATTATCAAAAGTTGGCCATTTTGGATTGGGCACAGTAAACTTAGCACCATATCCATCTTTTGAGTTGGCTACAGGGTTTGCATATATAACATCAATATTTTTAACCTTTTCATCCGCATCGGCGGGGGTTTTAAGTATAAATATATTTTTAAGCTCTTTAACTGTGGCCTGGTTAATAACAAAATCGTTTTCGGTTTTATACACCTGTTCTTTGCCTGATGCATCCTTACCAGCGCTTAATGATGTTCCCTGGGCCAGGTCATATTCGGTAACGGTTTTTGCTAATTCAAAAACCACAAAAGCCTTGTCAGGTACGGATGGTTTATCCTCAAGCCGCAGTATATCACGATAGTAAAAATCAAGCATTTTACCTGTGAGGCCATTCATTTGCTGCTGTGCCAGGTTAAAGATCTTTAAAAAGGTAATAAACAATGCCATATAAGGCTGGTGAGCCGGATATTGCGTTAAAGCAAAATCAATATAACTTGTCGACTGATTAACAATATTGCTGATAACCCCAAAAAATGCATGAAAAACATCATCTACATAGGGAACCGCATTAAGGATCTTATCTTCAGGTGTTATACCATTGTAAATATCAAATTCAGGGTCAATCTTATCATTTAAGCCCCACTCATCCTGGTTTAAAATTTTAGTATAATCAATATTCAAAACGGTTTTTGAATCAACCACAATAAATCCTTCTTCATAAGCAACAGCTTTTTTAAGCTCGGTGCTAAGTGATGATTGAATTGCCAGGTTTATATCTGCGTATAAAGGATTTTCAGGAATAGCTATTGAATACCATTGATCTATTTTTACTGCAATTGCAGCTATCTGCGTAAACAATGATGCATATAGATCAGTAGTAGGCCCGGCCAGTATTTTATTGCTGGTATCGTTATAATCTTTTTTTATCTGATCAAGGTCAACCGTAGCAATAGAAGCTGCTATAACAGCCATATCTCTTTTAAAAAATTCTGACCAGCTTGCTTTATTAATATCTGCAAGCGGACTATCAGGCATGTCATAAAACCTGATCTGATCGGCATACCCTGCTGCAAATATCAGCAGGTCTTCAATACTGCGGCCATCAATTGATACATAGGCCGGATCCAGGGCTTTAAGATAACGCTCTAACTGGCCTGAACCTTTCAGGATTATTTCGTTATGGCAATTACAGTTTTCCATTTTAGCGTATTTTTGATGTTGGCTTTAAAGCCGTTTTTGTAAATAATTATATTGATTCGATCAAAACCACTTTCACGTTGAAATATTTGTTGCTTCGCTGATATAAAATGGATAAACATAATTATAGCGCGTATTAGTTGTTATGATGGTATATTGCACGTCGATCTGTAACACCCCTCCGTTCTGATCCGGCGTAGCTGTTACGCTTTCCACTATGATCCTTGGTTCGTTATACACAAGCGCGTCATTAACTATTTTTTGGATCATAGCAATGGTAGGCGTATTCATTATATCAAAAACGTGAGGCTGCAAATTGCATCCAAAGGTTGGCAGCATAATCCTTTCACCGGTTATGGTTGATAAAATTATCTCTATACTGCTGCGTACATCCGGTTCATTAACCAGCATATCAACAGTATATGACTCTCTGCGAAAAGTTGGGGGAAAGCTCCACCCTGTTCCTAAAAATGATTGGTCTGTTATAGCCATTGTTCAATATTTTTAAATCAACCTCCAATTAAAACTGTTGGACAGCCTGCAACTATGCTGCCGCCATGTGCTGTGGAATCACCTACCCTGGCAGCCTGATTACCACTTATCATTACCGTAGCAGATCCCATTATAATGCTATCAGGCGGCCCTGCGCAGGTACACATATTTCCAACTGTTGCCGCTGGCATGCCGCCAATTAAAACCGTTGGAATTCCCGGCGGTAAAATAGGTCCACCCGTGTGCGGCGTCGGTGTCGGCGGCGGATTCGTCATCGGGCATACATGATTATCGGATACACGGGCTGCTGGTGGCATATGTGTTTATATTATTTATTCTTCTGTTTAATTGATCATTACCATTGTGCCTTTTATAGTCACATTTCCCATTCCTGCCTCTATGGTAATTCCGCTTGAGTCCATTTTTATGCTGTTCTGATTTTCATCAGTCATCACAAAAGCACCTGAATCGTCATTTAAGATCACTGATTTTTCGCCTGTTGCAGTGGTTACTGATAAGGTAAGCCGCTTATTGGTGTCGTCAAAAATCAGCTTAACACCTTCTTTAGTTACAAACCCATATTGCTCCGCACCTGAATCTACAGGCAAGGGTGATTGTTTTGAGCTGCTGCTATGCAGATATCCGAGTATAATCGGCTCGCGGGGGTCATCATTCAAAAAGCCAAGTACAACCTCATCTGATGCCTGGGGCCTGAAATACACGCCCCTGTTTGCACCTGCATCAAGCGTTGCTACTCTGGCCCACATCCCTTCATTGCCTGAAGTAATGGTGGGCACCTGTACTTTTACCCGGTACTGGCCGCCATCGGCATCGTCAACATCTAAAACAGTACCTATAAGCAACCCGTTTATACCGGGCAGTAAACCCGAAGTTGGTTTATCCATCACCTTTTCTTTCCAATAAAAAAGGTCCTCGCTCCAGCCAAACTGAATATCGGTAAGCCAGGTACCATCAAAAATATGCTGAACGCCACTGACAAATACATCACCGTTAAAGCGGTCGCCTACCCCGCCAAGGGTAATCATTGTGCCTGGTTTTACAGTTGAATTTCCCTGGATGCGTACCCGTCCCACATTCTTTGAAAGATGGTTCCGCATGGCATAAGCATCAGCCCAATCCTGCAATTGCGGTTGAGTTAAATGTCCCGCATGGTTAAGCTTTACCTGCGCACCTATTACACCTCCTATATCATTTATATCAATATTGCCATTATCAGCAAATGAGGAATCGCCAGGGTCTGATTGTTCCAGCTGCTGTTGGGTATAATCCCATGAAATGCCTGAAACACCGGCCAGCTGCCTGCGGGCATCCATTTCTGCTTCAAACTCAAAAATAGTTTGTCCGTATGTTGCCGTTAACACAGAGGTGCCGGCTGTTGGCTTTTTAATAACCAATTTACCGTCGTCTGTTAAAACAAGCATGCCGTTGGCTTCTGCGCGGGTTACTATAAAATCCCAGTCGGTAGTATCAAATTGAACTAACTGAGGGTGGCTTACCGTAGTAGTGTCCAGGTCAGTATCCAAACCTGCGTTGCCAGCAAGCGTACTTATTACATCGCTATCTTTTTGGTCAATATAGTAGGCGCTGTTACGGTTACCTGTAAGCTTTATGGCTGTATCTTTGGCTTCAATTATAAGCAGTGAACTTCCCTTTTGCGTAGTTTTAATAGCGTGCTTAACAATTATCCCTTTAAATACCGTATTCACCAAGCCCTGGTAACCCAACTGGATCTCAACCTGGCTACCCGGTTTATAAGTATCATCGTCGCTAAGCGGAAAATCGGCATCAGATGCAGAACCGTCAACAAAAACAAGCTTTGCGTAAGCCACCTTATTAAAGGTTTTATTTACCAGTATAGTTAAAAGCGCAACGTTTGTACCCAATGCAGTGCCGTTAATAAGTACTGTCTGGCTGGCTACAACTGTTGATTGCGGTGCTCCCGGTGGTAAACTGTCTAACATGTCTTTATCGGTTATTAATATTTTATACTCTTATTTATTTTGAAATGGGCGGAAAAATAAGGGTGCTGCCCGCCTGTAATTTCCTAAAGTTTTTAAGCTTGTTAACTTTTGCCACCTGCAGGTAGTACCTTTGGTCTTTATATACCTGGTTGGTTAATAGTGGCAGCAGGTCTCCCTCTTTTACTTGCACAGAATGCGTAAGATCAGGCGATGAAAGCATGTTCAGGATATCGCCGAGGCTGGTTGTACGCTCTGTAAATGAAGCGCTGATCTTTGCCCTTATGGGCAGCCCAAACATGTCAAACATGGTATAGGTTACCGTTGAGCTGGTTAATACACAATTGCAGATAAACAAACCATACTGCAGCAACAGGTAATTGGGCCTGTGAATGTCGCCGTCAATTGATGTTGTTGCCAGCCTGAAAAGGATTACCTGCGCGGTTACCGGTATTTTTACACCATTTGTATTTACACCGGTTCCATCAAGTGTCAGTTCTATCGTAAATGTACGGGGGTCTACCCTTAAAAAATGAGGATCAACTCCCGACTGGCCGGTTGGCGCATTACTATCATAAACAATATTTTCACTAATGGCTATATTTTCCGGATTGAACATAGCCAAAAAAGGTACAGCAAGCTTAGGTATCCCGTTCTCGTCTGTTTGTAAGATCTTAAGGTTAAAGGGCAACATTGCCGCACTTTGAGTATCCATCAGCGTTCTTGTTTTTCTTTAATAATTTCTAATACTTTTTGTATGGCTTCATAGTCTGCAGCTTTGCTGCCCGCCTGCGAGGGCTGACTGCTGTTACCGCTGGTCACCGGGGCCGGGTTAACAACCGCCCTGATAATTATTTCGTTGATCTGTACGGGCATAGCTTTTACATTTTTCGTTCAAAATATTGATAGGCCAGTTCTATAGTTTCCACTACAACCGAATTATCAGTTGACTTAAAGTCAGATGTAGACCACTTTAAGGGGTAAGCCTGCACCACATTCCAAACAGCATAGGGCTGGCCCGCATCATCCAGTAACGTTATCATAATATCAGCAGGCTTGAAATCGTAAATTGGCACAGTGAAATAAGTGTTCTGTGCCGATTTGAACCATGCGAGCAGGGCTGTTCCTTTTAACAATCCTCTTTTCAGAATCAGATTTGGATATTTCGCTCTTTTTGGGAACTTATATACAAACCTGTTCTCCCCGCCTTCGCGTAATTCTTCAGTTTCAATTTCTACCGATAAACCACTAACCTCCTGGAAACGCTGTTCAGTATCACTGTCAGCGCCGCTTACTCCAACAAATTCAACTTTGAAGTGAAAGCCTGCCGGTGGATAATAGGTTGCCATGTTGTTATGCTGCTTTCCTTGAAATACCTTCGTGAACAAGCTCTAAAGATTCAATAGCTATTTCGTTGCCGGTAGCTTTTAATCCAGGCCCGTCAATTTTCACAGGCCATGCTTGTGCTATGCTCCAAACAAAAACAGGGTTGTTTTCATCATTTAACAATGTAATAGTCAGGTCCCTGCGGTCAACGCCTGGGTTTCCAGCGTTATTCAGCCAATCAAAAAGCGAGTTATCACTGGTAACCATGCCCTTTTTCAGGGTTATATGAGGAGCCTTTGAAAGCCCCTGGCGTTGTAGTGATAATGTAGTTGATGACATTAAGCCATCTCTGTATTCAATAGCCTGAACTTCTTGTGAAAGCCCGCTTACTTCTGAGAAACCTATAGGTGCACCGCCGCCCAATGAAACACTGAAATGGAAGACTGGTAATGGATAATTTGCCATTTTTGTAGTTTTTATGTTTTACAATAATTTGAAATACTATTTATTACTTGTTATTATGATGTTTGCAACATTTGCTCAAACTGCATAATGATAAATTCTGCCGGGCGGGCTACAGCCATCCCGATTTGGATGATAAGCCTTCCTTCTAAAATATCAACAGATGTCATTGTGCTGCCAAGGCCAATATTTACAAAATATGCCTGCTCTGGTTTTGCACCGGCCAATGCGCCATCGCGCCATTTCATGAACAGATAATTCTCAATCATGGCCTGTACTTTTACCCAGGTTGCTGAAGTGTTTGGCTCAAACACAAACATGCCTGTTGAATTTTTAATTGACTGTTCAACAGTGATAAAAAAGCGGCGAACATTGATATATCTCCATTCATTATCATTGCCGTCAAGCGTGCGTGCGCCCATAACTACTGTACCAAAGCCATGAGTATTCAATATGGCATTTACTGATTTACCGGTTTGATCGTTTACGTTCATCAGGTCCTGATCAATCCTGGCAACAGTAACGTTTGCTTTAACTACATCAGTTAAGGAAACATTTGCAGGGGCTTTCCATACACCAATTTTTGAATCAATACCGCAATAAACACCAGCTATAGCAGCCGAAGGCGGTAAAGTGATATGTAAGTTCTGATACTGGCCCAGGATGTAATTGTATAAGGTTGAGGCCGTAGTTTTAAGCGAAAGCATTGTTGCTCCGGCTCTTGGGTTCGGAGAAGGTGTAGCCCCATTCACAGTATAATTGTGAATTGTCAGGTTATCAAAGGTAAATGCATAATTATAAACAGTTTCCAGGTATGGATAGTAAACTGCCGCGTATTGCAAAGCAAACGGAGCTGCACCTGTTGCATTTACGTTGTTAATGGTATTGTTAAGATCAGTGCTGATTGAAGCAGATGTTTTTGGAACTGTTGGCCTTGCAGTATCAAGAACTGCAAAACGATCGCCCAGGGATGCTGCCTGACTAGCCATATACTGATTTATAGCACCAAGGTTGGTGGGGGTGGCAGGATCGGCATCAAGGTGGATTGCTTCGGGACATAACAAAATTGTAGGTCCGTCTATCGCTCCTACCGCATCAAAGCCACCTTCCAGGTCGGTCAGCGCAATTGAATTGGTATATTTTCCAACAGATGTTATATAACAGCGTGTACCGCCATTAGCAAAATAATGCTTTACTGCATGGTATAAAATATGAGGGCTCATACTTGCACTATCAAGGGTGATCACAGCGCTGTAACCCGTTGTTTTTCCGCCTGATTGTTTCTCATCAATATTAATGGTAATATTAGTTGGGTCTTCAACATCCGGCCCGCCAAAAAACTGTACGTAATCACTCATGCTGTTGATGGGTGTAGGTACTTTTGCCAGGTCGTCTGTAACCAGGTTAGTAGCTATACTTGTATAGCCTACAAAAGCAGGAACAGCAGATTCTACTTCTGCTATTGAAGGTGGAAGGGTAGATATTTCCTCTACATATACACCCGGAGATCTGTAATTTGCCATTTTTTTTATTGGTTTTAAAGTGTTATAAATACGTCTGAATAAATAGTTGGAAGGCTGCCCGCGTCAATTATTGCTGTTGACGGATAAGGCAGGCTGGTTTTTACAACTGCTGTTTTAGCCGGTGTTTTTGTGTACTTGCTTAGTGTTATTATAAGCGGGTCTTTTGTTGCGCTTGTTGATGATGTATATTTTTCAAAAAGGGTAATATTGCTCATTGATACAAATACCAGGCTCAAATCAGCGCTCGAGGCCAGCTTAAATTTAACAGTAGTATCATTGGAGCTTATAGCCAGTTGTTTTATAAAATCCGTTTTTTGAACCGGGGTAAGTTTGGCCATTTCAAGGTAAAGCGGGCTATTGGTTTGCAACTGAATAGTGTAGCGCCAAACGGTTGGACGGTTCTTAAACAATGCCACATAATTTGGCCTTGCAGGAACAAGCGACCTGTCTGGTTCAACGATCCTATAATTTGCAGACAAGCTTGCCGAGAGTGAAAGCTCTATTACCCCAAATACCTGCTGGTTAGCCATGCTGCCTAAAAAGTAAAATGTATCTGTCACAATATTATTAACCAGTAGCTGGCAGCACCCTGAAGAGAGCGAAGAAAGATCAAACGTAATGTCTGATTGGGTGCCCTGAACAATAACAGATCTGGCGGTAACTATAGCACCGGTTAAAAGATGCTTAACTTTTGCTTTGCTTGCTGTTATAACACCGGCAAAATTAAATGTATAACTAGCCGAAGATTTTTTAAGCTGATCAACGTTTCCGTCAACCCCTGTTGCGTTTTTTGTTAAATGAAGATTATTGCGGGCAGCGGCAAGGTCCTTTACCTGGTTGCTGAAGTAATAAATATTCCCGGCATTTAACTGGGTTGGCAGGGTATCAAAATTAACCAATGAGGGGTTTTGGAGCAGCATGAAAAAACTAAGTTTATCTGCATTGGTTACAGCATTCCTTAAAAGATCATTACCTGCCATGTTTTTTCCCGATGTACCGGCCATTACCACAAAGCCGCCTGTTGTGTCAGTATTTTTAAATACCATATTTTTCGCCTTCATAAAGGCCATACATTCAGCTGTTGGCACAATAGTGAAATCTAATTTTGGAGTTGCCTGGTAGCTTGCGCATATTTGATTACTATAAAACAATTGCATAACCTGCATGGTTACTAATTCTGAATATTTTACTATTATTGTAGCCATAATAAATCAGTTTTCAACAAAATTAAGTTCAGTAATCGCGGCAACCTTATCGTCACTTTTGGTCTCAAATACAGTAAGCATTTTTACCCGGTAAACTGCGCTCGGCATATATTTTGAGCTCAGCATTCCCCAAAGGTTGTTCTGCTGTTCAAATGTCAGGCTTACCAGTTTAAAGCTTAACCTGTCAATCAGTTGCCACACCTTATTAACAGGGTCAGTTACTGAAGCATTGAGCGAGGGGTATTTCTGGCTGTCAAATACAGAATGTGACTGAAAAAACTCTATCACGTCCGAAAGGTCACGCAATGCTGTAGGATAGTCGGAATTGTTTGCTACAAAAAGAAGAAACAGATCTATCTCAACAGGCGGATTTAGTTTTAAAAACTTTTTGTCATCCGTTGGCAAATAATAGGATTGTTTACCTTCCCGCCTTTCTTCCTCTATATTTACCAGCATTATAGTAACATGCGTACTATCCGTTATATTAATGTTTCCATTAGGTAAAACAATCGACTTTAAGTCAACCACATTACCGGCACTATAGATTGAAGGATCTTGCTCCCGGTCAACCATGTAGTTTTCCAGCTCTTTTTTTATAAATTCAAGTGCAGTACGAATCATATACCTGTATTAATAATTTATCAAACTTTACGTCTTGTATAATTGGTTACTCAATATTAAACATCCAATATTAAAGTGATCATATTTTAATATTAAATTAAAATATGATATCAAAAACTATATCTGTATCAATCTAAAAGATAATTTATAATTAAATTCAGTAACAGACCACTATATGGATTGCTGGTCAGGTTCAGTTAGGTTTCAATTTTTTATCTGGAATAAAGTTATTTACTAACCTGTTGGTGCACAAGAGTATTTACACGTAATTGCATGAGTATTTTTACGTAAAAATAAACAGGTGAAAAAACGCAAAAAGTCACCATACCTCCATAATGTTCAAATAATGATTAATTTTTAATTAATATGAAATAATTATAATTCATTAAAAAATAGTCAATTATCGTATATTAATATCGATCGTGATATTTAATAAAGAGTTTGATAAGTTGGATTAAAAAATATGGTTCATCACTTACGGAAATACCAGGCTGATATTGGCTCTTTTTAATTAAAGCAATTTGAGTTGATCCTGGCTGGTGTTAAGTCAACAGTCCTTAGTCGAAAGTCTTTAGCCGGATTTGGTCCTTTTCAGACTTAAGACTTTCGACTCAAGACTAAGCGTCTTGCACTATAAATTCAAACCAGCAAGCGGCCATACAATTTCCTTAATCTTAACGTGAGTTCGACATAAGTAAACGGTCACCTCACCCCAAACCCTTCTCCAACCGCGTGCAGCCGTAGCTTAGGTGATGCGAAGCGCAAGTTTGTGGATCCACGCCGGCAAAGCGTTCCATTTTTACAAGCGGAACACCTGGAACAAAGTGAAACATTCTGATTATCAGACACTTTGCCTTGTATCAATAATTAAATAGATATAAGTATCTGATAATCAAGCATTATGCTACCAATCTTTATATCGAACTCACGTTAATCTTAATAAAGTGTGGATTAAACAAGCATAGAATAAATTACAAAGTTTTAAAATACACTAAAAACTAAATCAGGTTAATATATATTTACTATAAAACAGGAAAGCCAACTTATACCTGTTGGCTTTCCTGTTTTACAAAAATGATTTAATAAAAATCTGTGATTATTTTACCGACTGATAGTACAGAACTATGACACCTGCATCAAGCGATTGGGTTTTAACAAGCTTTAAACCGGCAGTATGCATCCCATCTCTAAATAAACGTTTCCCGCTTCCCATAATAACGGGATGAACCATCAACCTGTATTCATCAACAAGATTAGCCTCCATTAACAGCTGAACAAGCTCAGCGCTGCCTTCCAGCATTATTTCGTTGCCAGGTTGTTGTTTCAACTTGCCGATCTCTGCGGCAATATTTTTTTTAATAATGGTTGAATTATTCCAGCCGACTTTTTCGAGCGTTGATGAAACTACATATTTGGGCACACTGTTCAGCTTGTCTGCCACCCCGTCCTCATTATTCTTCATTGCCGACCAGTAAGGCGCCAGCATTTCATAAGTTTTGCGTCCAAATAATATAGCGTCACAAGTTCTGTGGCACTCCTGGATATAAACTTGCCTTGATTCGCTGTCATAAGGCATAAACCACTCGCCCATTTTTTCTGCATCAAATACGCCATCCAGCGTAATCCATTCTGAAACTATTAGCTTTCTCATTTTAATTTGATTTAGTTTGTCTTTAATAATACAAAGTAAGGGCCGCCAAATTTTGTATGATAGAACAAACCCGACAATTTAAAAAATTTCAACGCGGAAAGTCAGAAGCCCGTTTTAAATATTCTAGAGGTGAGCAATTGGTGAATTCGTTAAAGGCGCGGATCAGGTGGCTTTGGTCTGCATAGCCGCTTTCATAAGCCACATCAGCCATCCCCGAAAATTGATTTTGGTTAAGCTGCTGAAGCGCCGATTGAAACTGGCAGATTCTGCTAAATGTTTTTGGTGAAACACCTACATGAAATTCGAACAACCGCTGCAGGGTTCGCTCGGTAATATAAAGCTCTTTTTGAACATTGGTAAGTGAAATTAAGCCCCTGGTTTTTTGTATCGCCTGTGTTGCAAAGGAAATGGTATTGTTTATGCTTAGTTTATTGAGTCCAGAAAGTTTCAGTACATAGCTATTCATCAACTGTAAACGTTTATCTAAAGAAGTTGCATTGAGAAGTTGTTCTTTCAGGCTCATTTCCCTGGCAAGCTCTGTAAAGCTTAAATCGAGGCCAAGATCTGTTAATTCTTTTGCATCAATTCCAAACAAAGTTTTTAGAATATGCGGATACAGGAAGTAGGCTATAACAACAACATAGCCGCGGGTATGCAGCTCAATTGGTTTAATGTTTTGCCCATAAAGCACTAAATTGTTATTTTTTTTATTACCGTTTATAATCAGCCCCGTATCGGTGATCTGAAAAGTAATGCTGGGAGAGCCATTAGCAATAAGCGGGAGGATTGCTTCGCGGTAGATATTATTATTTTCAATAACAACTATGTTACTTACATAGGCAGCAATTGAAGGATGAGGAATAATTGATTGCGTTTTCATTCCCTGGATAATATAATATTACTATTTAAGCACCTGAGGTAAAACCATAGACAGCCTTATGTCATACCGCTAATTTACATATATAAAGCAAATTGATTATAAATTACCGGCTTATTAAGATCCTTATTTAGTTGCAGCACTTTGATCCATCTGCCCTATCTTATCAAACATAATCCTGAAAGTGTTCCACGGCGTTTTATCACCGGCTGCGGCATTTACTGTTTTTCCGTAATACCCGTCAAGAAACTGAACCGGCGATGACCATACAGTTTCCGCAATCCCGTAAAAACGCCCTTTAAGCTCCTTACCTGATATAGCCCGTGAGCGGTAAAAGTTTTCTACCTGGCTCACCGCTACCTGCGGGCGGTTCCAGGCGCAGGTTACTACCCTGAGGCCTTTCATAGCAAAATAAACTGCAGTTTGGTTATCCTGATCGTATTGCCAGTCGCAGATCACCACATCGCGGGGAATCAGATCGATAGCTTTATACGTATTATTATAACTGGCTGCCCACTCGCCAATGCCTGTTGTCCTGCCATCAATCAAACGGTCGCCCCAGATCCATAGCTCGCGATTTTGCCCGGCAAGATGATCCCGGATAGTTTGTACCTCGTTGGCAAAAAGAACGGCTTTGTCTCGGCCTGCGCAGCGCGGGCATTTATCCTCGCCCAAATAAAAAACCTCATCCATGCCCGCATGAAAAGCTTTGGCTTCAAATACCTCAGTAATCTCATCCACCAGGTCGAACACAACTTTGTGTACACCGGGATGAAGCGGGCAATAGCTTTTACAATATAAGGCATCGGCATTGGGCCATTTATATTCAGCAGCAGTAGCAGGCATTTTTACCCATGGGTTTTCATCAAATTCAGGGTAAACCTTCAACAGCATCCCGGTTTTACTGGCCCATGACTGGTGCCCCAGCAAATTGATCTGCGGAATAATACTGATGCCGTTCTTTTTACAAGCCTCAACCAATTTTCTGACATCACTTTTTGACAGGCAGATAGAATCCCGAAGCTCCGGGTGGCTTTTAAACTGATAATTGAAATCAACCCGCAGGATCAGCGTGTTTACTTTACGTGGCGCCAGCTCTTCATTAATAAATTTAACAAAATCGGCTACGCCATTTGGCCTGGGGGCCGCAATGGCAAACCCCTTTACCTGGTATAAGCTATCGGTTGTTTGCTTTGCAAACGCATTAAGTGTAAAAAAACCAGCTATCAGCAACAGTATGTATTTGGATATTTTCATTAGGATAAAGATTTATTTAAGTTAACGAAAACTAAGTTACCATAAATAGCAGCTTTATTTAAAAATGAAGCCGGTTTTTAGCAGTTGTAGTGCAGAAATAGTATGTGAACTTTATAGCTTTCTATTTTTTTATTCAGACCGAAGGGGAGAAAAATAAACGATCGTTTTATGAGAAGAATATATTTCTATTAATAAGTTATTAATATTCTTGCGGCCTTAATTAAGGCCTAAAATTCGGCTAACCATTTTTAGTTCACAAACTAAAATCACAAGTTCACGAGGTAAAAAGCCTTGCTCATAAAATTTTTAATCGAATCTTGATTCCTATAGGTAGTTTGCATGTAAACTATTCCCCCCCCATGTTAAAATATTTACCTAAACCTGCTACAGTAAAATTATCTGCCCTTTTTCTAATAACAATTGCGGCCGTATTGATTAACAGCTGCAAACGCGATAGCAAAAGCACTTCGCCCATGCCAAGCGACGTTGCACAGGCCAAAGCGTGGTATGAAAGCTCTTATCCATCGTCTGTTTCTACTAACGGCACGCTGGCCACCCAAAGCACTGGTGGAAGCCGCGATTTAAGCAAGCTGATCAAACCGGACTGGCAGCATGCCACCAGTTATGTAAGCAACAATAAAAATGTTATTGAAATCCCGGTTGACCCTGCTGCAAAATTTATCTCGACTGCTAAATATGGCAAAACTGCCTTCAATAAAATCTATAGCCGCAGTTCTTACCTTTTAGTAAACGACGGTAAAAATTATCAGGCTTATATTTTGACGATCATTGCAGATTCAGCTTATGTAGGTAACGACCTGAGCAAATTATCTCATAACACTTACCGGAAACAGGATGCTGATTTTAGCGGATTAGCCCTTTATTACTCGCCAAAAGGAGATTACTTAGGCGGGTATGCCTACAAAAACGGTCAGGTGGTTATCCCTTCAAAAACAACACAGCAAAACGGCGGTCAAAAAACACAAAGTGTTAATAATGGAAAATTAACACCTGACGATATGGCTATACAATGCACTGACTGGTACAACGATTACTATTACGATGGGGTGTTTCAGTACTCGGTGTTTCTGGGAACAACCTGTGTTGGTTATCAGACCGGTGGCGGTGGGGGCTCCGGTACTGGAGGTAACGGTGGAAGTGGTGGTAGTAGTACTTTGCCATCGCCGCCGCCTCCTCCATGTCCTCCAGGTACTTCTTCCGGCCCAACGATAACTCCGCCTTGTATTCCACCGGCATCTACAGTGGAATCTATCGGAGGTATTAAGTTGAAAGTAGATT
>JAQBOS010000088.1 GCA_028287925.1 Mucilaginibacter sp.
AAATGAAAAGTGCCGAAATTGGAGATGCTTTTATTGCTACACGACCCGGTATTATTCGCGCCACCGCCGGGGCTAAAAGTTATTTTATTAGGATTCAAAATGCTAACTATAATGGTTTGGCTGAGTATCGTCATTTAGAAAATCATATTGACTAATTATGAGTACAAGTACTTCTCCGTTTTTAATCGAAAACCTGAACCTGTCGGAAACCTGGATGGCCGCATTGAGGAAAATAACCGACACCGGTGGCTCGGAAATTACGCCATTGGTTGTTACAATAACAGATTTTGAGGAATCAAAAGATGTTAAAAACGCTTTAAATGACGATTTAGGCAAACACAAGTTGCCAACTATAGAAACTGTGTCCGATACTATATTCCCGCAAGGTATCTACGAGTATTTACAATATACGAATAAATATAGCCGCGAAGAACTGTACAAGGTTTACAGAAAAAATCTGCCCAGGTATAAAAAAATAGATAAAAGTAATGCTAATGGCACCTACTTTGAAAGAATGATCGCATTTGGAAGTAAGGATGAGAAAGTCAACCAACTGGAAATTATAATATCATCGTTAATTGACAATACAATAAAAAGGCGGTCTAAATTGCAGGCAGCTATATTCGATCCCTCAAAGGATCATACTAATAAACCCTTTCAAGGTTTTCCTTGCTTGCAGCATGTAACATTCTATAAATCGGAGACTGGCGGACTTATTTTAAACAGCTTTTACGCCATTCAATATCTCTATCGTAGGGCT
Source organism: Mucilaginibacter sp. (assembly GCA_028287925.1). Classification (GTDB taxonomy): domain Bacteria; phylum Bacteroidota; class Bacteroidia; order Sphingobacteriales; family Sphingobacteriaceae; genus Mucilaginibacter. The sequence continues at coordinate 761 of JAQBOS010000088.1, forward strand.
TATGGTAATTGGCTTGGCTTGATAAATCTCGGCAAATTTGTTGCACAGGAGACGGGATTGGAACTTGAGCGTTTCAATTGTTTCATAGGAGTAGAACATCTTGACCATATCAAGAAGCATGAGGCAAGAAAATTGTTGACAAGTATGGATGAGATGATTTCTATAGAAGTTTAACTTTGATGTTTTATCAGAATAGATTACAGGAAAATAAGTGTGCGGAATTTAACATCAAATAATAAAAAGGTCGGATTGACTATTCATAGTTCCCTGTCTCCAGCTAAAACAACAGAAGTTTACGATAGCTATTGGAAGTTTGCCGCGTTGAGGCAAGAGGTTTTTTTTAATCGGATATCAGGTAAACCATTTCCGTGGACTGACGACGAAGTGTTGAAGCAGCATAAATTCACGAACGCTTATCGCGCGGCGGATAGAGTAAGCCAGTACTTAATAAAAAAAGTAATTTACAACAATGAACTGCCGAATTCGCCCAAGGAGGTATTGTTTAGGATTCTATTATTTAAACTTTTTAACAAGATAGAAACCTGGGAGTTGTTATCTAAGAACTTTGGGCCTTTGACGCTTGAAACCTACAGTTTTCGGCATTATGACAAAGTTTTACATCAAGCTATAGATAGCGGGCGAAGAATTTATTCAGCGGCTTATATTATGCCGTCCGGGCAGTCTTTTTTCGGCTATAAGAGGAAACATAGCAATCATTTGAAACTGATTGAACTAATTTTGAGTAAGGAAACTGACGAACGCCTATTGGATTCAAAAACGATGCAGCAAGCGTTTGAAATTTTAAAAGAGTTTCCCGGATTTGGTGACTTCCTCGCTTATCAGCTATTGATTGATATTAATTACTCGACCATATTGAATTTTTCAGAATCTGATTTTGTAGTTCCCGGTCCAGGCGCAAGGGGTGGTATCAGCAAATGCTTTTCAAATACCGCAGGCCTTAGTTATGTTGAGATAATTAAATTGGTAACAGACCGACAGGAACAAGAATTTGAGCGTTTGGGGTTATCGTTTCAAACTTTATGGGGTAGGCCATTACAGTTGATCGATTGTCAAAATCTTTTTTGTGAGGTTGATAAATATGCGCGGGTTAGGCATCCGGACATAAAAGGCGATAGTGACCGTACAAGAATAAAACAAGTATTTAAAAAAAATAATGAGCAGATTGATTTTTGGTTTCCACCTAAATGGGGTATTAACGATAATCTAAAATCTGAATTATATCAGAGTAGTTTGATAGCAGATGTTGATTTATTCAACCAGCACAAATAATAAATAATCAGTAACTTGCATATAATTTTAAAGCAATGTCATTTTTAGGAGTAAAAGAGATTTTAAAACTTCAAAAAGATCAAAAAGTGGTCTTACCCTTTTTAGAAAAAAGGGTAAAAAATGGCGCTTATGAGTTGTCTTTAGGTGCTGAAGTATATTTAACAGATTCTATAAGTGGTAAGGTCGAAAAACTGGATCAAACCAATAACCGCCAAGTAGATATAAATCCTGGTCAATTTGCATTGCTGCTTACCGAAGAAAAAGTTAACATACCTAAAGATAAGATTGCTTTTATTTCAATAAAGGCAGGTGAAAAACTTAAGGGTCTAATTAACGTTTCTGGATTCCATGTTGATCCGGGATTCAATGACCATTTGTTGTTTTCGGTTTACAACGCTGGGCCGTCAACCATTGTATTGAATTGCGGGGAACCATACTTTCCCATTTGGTTCGCTGAGCTTAAAACGGAATTGGAAGATGATGAGGCATACAATCAGGATAACGAGCATTACGGTAAGCTAAATCATATAACTCCCAAATACATTGAATTTTTAAAGAGAGGGGAACTTACATCGCCTAAATCATTACTTGACAAGATTAAAGAAACAGATCGAGCATTAAGCGATAGGATAATTAAAGCAGAAGAAAAAACTGAAAGGAATGATTGGTTATTAAAACTTTTAATAGGTATAGTAATCGCAATATGCTTAAAATTGATATGGGATTGGAGTGCTTATGATCGCGGATATAACGAAGGGAAAAACTATAAAAATCTACAGGAACAAGTAAAACAGGAAATTAAAAAATCTTCAATAGATAGTATCGTCTCACAGAAGATAGACAGTATTTTAAATAAGAAAACGGATCATGACAACACGAAAAAGACAAATTGATTTTTTTGATAGCGACTGCACTGCAGAAGAGCAGATCCCCCGTCAGTTTTCTGTAGCTTTCAAGGAAGTAGGCGTTGGAGATAAAGGCGAGATACGCGTTGTTTTTAATGATACTAAACAATTAGGCGATATCATTAATGACAATGCTTATGAAGATGACTTCTATCGCTACCATGATATATTTCATTATTCTTTTGCCACACTACTCGGCTGGTCGCCTTGTGCGAGGGCGATGATGAAGAAAAAGAGAAAGAGCGTTACAACTTTGGATGAGATTGAAGATGGCGCCCGCGCTGCAATTACGGAAGAAGCTATATCAATGATCATTTTCAACGAAGCGAAGCGGAAAGAATACTTTGAGGGTGTTACAAAAGTTTCAAGAACAACCCTACGTTTCATCAAAGAAATGACGGAGAACTTTGAGGTTAAAGTACGTAGTTCAAGAGAGTGGGAAAAAGCGATCTTAAAGTCTTATGAAATCTTCCGAAAATTGATTGCAAATGATGGAGGGAAAGTAGAGTTTGATGCTGTTCAAAAGCAAATTTTTTATTCGAAAATAAATGAGAACATCAGCCTTAAAGTTATCGGTAATTAATAATGATTATAGCGATAGGGTGCGATATGGTAGATCATGAAATAACCAAAAGCTTAGGTTGGTTGTCAAATTCAAAAGCTATCAAAAGAGTTTTGTCGGATGAGGAAAAAGAGTTATTCAATATAAATAAGACTGCCAGGTTCATTTCTGGTCGATTCGCAGCAAAGGAAGCCGTTTTAAAATGTCTCGGCACTGGCATGAAAGATGGTATTTCTCTAACTGATATTCAAATTTTGCAAACTGAAGCAGGAAAGCCAATTTTGAATATTTACGGTGAAGTGAAAGCAATTGCCAAAGCGTTAGGAATTGAAAATTGGCATATCACTATAAGTCATACAAGCAATACATCAGTTGCTTTTGTAGTCGCTGAAGGCAACTAACGGCAAGTTTTCCACACCCCAAACGGTTAAAATTGTCCTAAAAACAGGCCAGATTTTTTGTTACCCATTTGTAACTCAAAACTTATAACTAACTGATAATCACCGCATAAATACTTTCTGTATCGGCAAATAGGCCCCTAAAACGTATAGAGTTAACAAGTAAAGCACCACTAATTCCAGACATTCATATATTAATTAAATCAAATTATTACTTACAGCCACCTTTATTAACGCTGCCGTATTTTTTACTTTATATTTCGACAGCATGTTTTTGCGGTGAAAATCAATAGTAGTAACATCCACAAAAAGTGATTCTGCAATCTGTGGGTTGGTGTAGCCATCGGCAATCAGCTCCAGCACTTCCCTCTCACGCCTGGTAAGCGGCGGCAGGTCTGCGGCATCAGTTTTACGCAGCGCCATTGATACGGAGCGGCTAAAATAGGTTTTGCCTTTTGCTACAGTTCTTATAGCCTCAATTATCTCCTGCCTTGATGCATCTTTTAAAACATAGCCGCTGGCTCCGCTTTCCGTCATTTTACGGATAATTCCAGGCTGGTTATTTATGCTCAATGCTAAAATAACTATCCCGGGGTATTTATCCTTTACCAGCTTGCAAAGCTCAATCCCTGTTGTATCCGGCAAGTTTATATCCATCAAAATAACATCAGGTTGCCGGCTTTGCAATACCTGAACCAGGTTTTCGCCGCTGTTACAGGAAGCCGTACATTCCATGTCAGGTTCAGCAGCAATAAATGCCCTAACACCTTCTGTTACTAAGCTATGGTCCTCAACCTGGATGATCTTTATCATAATTAAACCGGTAATTGAATAAATACTGAAGTTCCTTTGCCCGGTTCCGACTTTACATCTATATTTCCCTTCAAAAAGTCGACCCTGCTCTTTAAATTTTTGTAGCCCATGCCTTCTGCAACTGACAGTTCTGATAATTCAATTCCTTTACCATCATCTTCAACCGTTATCCCTAACACATTTTCTTTAAGGGTGATCTGGACTATGGCGCTTTTAGCAACAGCATGCTTAACAACATTGTTTATCAACTCCTGCACAATACGGTAAACGGCTATTTTAACGGCTTCGTCAGCCTGCAACTTATCAATGCCAAAGCTTTGGTAAGTTACTGGCAGGGCACCGCTGTTGGTAACCTGGTGACAGTAATCTTCAAGCGCATCATTCAGGCTCAATTTAAGCAAACTTTCCGGCATCATGTTATGAGCTACACGCCTAAGCTCGGTAATTGACTGATCAAGCATGTTCATTGTTTTTTCAAAAGCTGCAGCATTTTCTGCACTAATAATCATGTTTTGTTTCATACTGCTTAAAGAATATTTAGTACCTGTTAATATGCCCCCAAGTCCGTCATGAAGGTCTTTGGCAAGGCGGCTTCGTTCGGCTTCCTGCCCCTCCATCAAGGCTTGCGTTGAGAGTAATTCTTTTTCTTTTTCCAATATCTGGATTTGCTGTTCCTTTAATTCTCTTTCAGATATCAGCAGTTTTTCTTTACGGATGCTGTTGTTGCGCAATAGCCAGGCTATAATAAGCAATGCCACTACGGCACAGGTTAAAACCACTATATAAATACTGCGTTTTTGAAGCGTAAGTTCCCTGATCTGCTTTTCCTTATTCAGGTTACTTATTTCTGCCTCTTTTTTTGATACGTTATATTTAGTTTCAAGCTCCTGGGTATTGATCAGGATCTGGTCTGCATGAAGTTTTGCTCTTACTGAATCCTCTAAAAGCCGGTTATGGTGATATGCTGCAATATTGCCCGTGAGCAGTTCAGCATCCCCAAGTACGCTGTAATCTTTCTCCTCAACCAAAATTGCCCCGGTTTCCTGAGCAATAGCCACTGATGTTTTAAGGTGCGATTTAACGGACACATAATCTTTTTGATTAAATGCGTATAATGCTAAAAAATATTCTGCATCTGCAAGGGCTCTTTTATTCCCTGTTTCTTTACTTAACAGCATTATCTCATCTGTATAATTTTTCAATAGGTCATACTTATCCTGCAAAACGAAAATATTATTAAACGCTACCAGCTCACTTAACAGCGCAATTTTGTCGTTTAACCGTTCGCTGATCGCTTTTGCCTCCTTTAAAAGGGCTAACGCTTTATTTAATTTCCCCAAATTCACATAAACAAAACTTACGTTTAACAAGGCTTCCTGCAGCACATTTTCGTTATTAACAGACCGGCTAACCACAATTGCTTTTAATCCGTATTCAAGCGCCTTTTGCGGTGAATGGCCTACTGAAGAAAAGATCCCCAGTATATTAGCATAAACTGCTGCAAGGTGTTTTTTATCGTTAAGCCTTTCATAAGCAGCAACAGCTTTTAAATAATAGGCGTATGCCTTTTCAATATCCGAGGCATCGGTATAACAGCCGGCAATATTATTATAGGCTGCTCCTTTAAAATGATCGTTATTGGTGGTTTCTGCCAGGGCAACAGCTTTTAAGGCCATGTTTATGGCTTCAAAGTTTTTGGCCTTTGAGCTTAGTACATCGCCATAACAAGCGTAATACTTTAACAAGCCTGTTTTATTTTTTAAACGGATTGCTATCGCATAAGCCATGTTGTAATAATAAATAGCCGAATCAGGCTTGCTGCCGGCATATACCTTATACCCCAGGCCAATCAGGTTCATCATTTTGGTGCTGTCATCCATCGAGCTTTTAACCGCGGCAAAATATTTCGCACGCTCTTTTGCATTATCCTGGGCCATGCTTTTAAAAGGCGAAAGGACCAGGTAAAACGAAAACAGTAAAAGGTACCTCATTTATTATTATATATTATATATAAGCAACAGTGTAAAAGTGAGATTTATTTTTTCATAAAAAAACTCCCTTTTTAGGGAGTATGGTGTTGTACATCAACAAGATACTTTTGGATTGTAATAAGTATTAAAAGTTGTTCATTCTAATAAAACAAAACAATATCATGAAGTATTTTAAAATTCTAATTGCCACAATAGCCCTGGGTTCGCTGACCCAGCTTGGCAG
>JAQBOS010000122.1 GCA_028287925.1 Mucilaginibacter sp.
AAAATAACAATATTACAACCCTGCTTTAGGGAAAGAGCCTGGTACTTTCATCTTTTGAGGAACAAAAAGTTACAGCGGACAATGTGTTTTCCTTAAAGCTGTTTAAAAACCTAAGCAACGCAAATACTTCAAATGCCAACCTGTTTGCATCACCCTTAAGCGTGAGCTTTGCCCTTGGGATGACCAGCAATGGCGCTAACGGCCAAACGCTTGATGCTATAAGGAATACATTGAACTTTGCCGGTCTTACGCAGCAACAGGTAAACAATTATTACAATAACCTTATTACCAACTTACCGCTGCTTAACCCTAGTACTACACTTAAAATAGCAAACTCCATTTGGTACAGGCAGGGCTTTGATGTGCTGCCTCAATTTTTAAAAACCAATATCGATAATTTTCATGCGCGGATCCAGGCGCTTGATTTTAACAGTCAGTCATCTGTAAATACCATTAACAACTGGGTGAATGATAATACTAACGGAAAAATACAAACCATTCTTGATGCGATAGACCAGCAAGCCGTTATGTACCTGGTAAATGCCATTTATTTTAAAAGTAGCTGGAATCAAAAATTCGATCCGGCTAAAACACAGTCAAAGCCATTTTATAAATCAGATGGCAGCCAGGTAATGGCCAGCTTTATGACAGGTACAAATGATTATAATTATTATGCTGATGGGGGACTAAATGTTTTTGAGTTGCCTTATTCTGACAGGAAATTCAGCATGGTTATTATCATGCCGGCAGACGGTACGCCGCTTAAAGATGTAATAGCCGGATTAGATTCTGTAAAATGGCAAAACTTAATACAAAAATTAGTACCTTTAAACGGCGAAATATCATTACCAAAATTTAAATTTAGTTACAGCGTAACGCTAAACCACGCACTGACAGATTTAGGTATGGGAATTGCTTTTACTGATCAGGCCGATTTTTCGTTAATAAGCACTGGTGGTAACCTGCAAATAAGCGAGGTTAAACATAAAGCTTTTGTTGATATTGATGAAAGTGGTACCACAGCGGCGGCGGTAACATCAGTGGGTGTAGTTCCAACAGATGTTATTATACCACAAACGGTTACTATTAATCACCCTTTTATATTTGCAATAAGGGAAATGAGCAGCGGCCTCATTATATTTATGGGTACAGTGAACGATCCAACAAAATAACGCTATAGCCGTCCACCCCCCTGAAGGGGGAGTTTTTTGAATAGCTTCTTGCCTCCTTAACTAATATTTTTCAATCCCGAAAAATTTGAGGCGAAACTCCCCTTCAGGGGGCGGATGGTTACTCCGCCCCCATGAATAAAAAATCTTTTAATATATCTGAAGTATTATAGATCTAAAATCAATCCTGCTGCAACACTATTATGAACAGCAAGCATCGCGTTTTGTTTTTAGTAAAATCAACAAAGGCAAGATACAAGAATCGCTTACCTCTCTACTATTGTAATGACGCCGGGTTTGCCATCTCATTAAAACTGATTTTATTTCCCTATTTTCTTTAATACTTTATTTATCGCCTCGCCCCAAAAGTTTCCTAACGCTACAGCGCCCTGCTGGTTGGGATGCAGATAAAACGTACCCTGGTGACCTTGCTCTGGCTGGAAATCGGTAAGGGAATGTTTTTTGAAGTAATCGAAAGCTTTGGTATCACCTACAAAAACACGCTTAGGATACGTTGCGGTATAGTCTTCTACCAGCTGATCTATCTGCGGCATATAGTTTTGCAGCCGTTCTAATCCCTAAGCAAGGTATTTTGCACCGTTATAGGCATTGGGACTGTACCATACCGGGTGCTGAAAAATAACGATGCTGCCCGGAAACTCTTTCAGCAAACTATCGGCAATGGTCTTTAAATTTTGGTAATACACTTCCGGGAAAACGGGCGCCCCTCTCGGGCCTTCAATGGCGCTGTCATTTGTACCCAGCTTAACAGAGAATATCAGCAGCGCTTGTTTATCGGTGAAAGCTTTGGCTGCCTTTTCAACATCTTTAAACACCCCGTTTGTTGACGGTAGAAAATCAACCGTTGTATAGCCGCTGTGCCCCTGGTTTACAAACTCAACCTTCCCTATATTACTTTGCTGCTTTAAATAATTAACCGCTATAACCGGAGGCGCCTCCGTTGCCGGGTCACTTAAGCCTGAACCATAAGTAATGCTATTGCCAATAAATACAATGTTAAGATCTTTTTTAACCTGTGCAAATGCGCCGGTAACACAAAGCAAAATCACAAATGCTGTTAAAAGTGATATTTTAAGTTTTATCATAACTTATAATTGGTTTATAGCTGTAATTTCCAACAAGGACATTGAGTATATATTCTTTTCTAATCCCAGTCTCTAATCACTCCGCCTTTGTTGGTGCTGTCACCAACAAAGCACTGTGCTTATCTTGCAAAAAAACTGCTACGCTTTTTACATCTCACATACTTCATCCAACTTGTTGGTGACAACACCAACAAGGGCACTATTGAAAAATCCGAAATCGAACTTCCGAACTTCGAAATTAAAATCGCACCCCCATATTCCAAAACATAAAAGCCCATTTATCAACCTGTCCGCTTATTACCTGTTCGGTACTTTGGCCTGCTCCGTGGCCGGCTTTGGTTTCAATGCGGATCAGTGTGGGCGCCGGGCCTTTCTGATATTCCTGCAGCCGCGCGGCAAATTTAAACGAGTGGGCAGGTACCACGCGGTCGTCATGGTCAGCAGTTGTAACCATAGTTGCAGGGTAGCTGGCAGGCTTTAAAGCATGATAAGGTGAATATTTATACAAATACGCAAACATCTCCTTATTGTCTTGCGCAGTACCATAATCATAGCTCCAGCCAGCGCCTGCGGTAAATTGGTTGTAGCGCAGCATATCCATAACGCCAACTGCCGGGAAAGCAACCTTGCACAGGTCGGGGCGCTGAGCCATAACCGCACCTATCAGCAAACCACCGTTTGATCCGCCCGAAATTGCCAGGTAATCTTTAGAAGTATATTTGTTTTTGATGAGGTACTCTGCTGCAGCAATAAAATCATCAAACACATTTTGCTTTTTCATTTTTATACCAGCCTTGTGCCACTTTTCGCCATATTCACCACCACCGCGCAGGTTAGGCACCGCATAAATGCCACCATGCTCCATCAGTATAATGTTTGAAGTACTGAAGGCCGGGGTAAGATTAATGCCAAAGCCGCCATAGGCATACAGCAATAATGGGTTTTTACCGTTCATTACGGTTCCTTTTTTATAAGTGATGAGCATCGGGATCTTAGTGCCATCTTTTGATTTGTAGAAGACCTGCCTGCTTTCGTACTGTTCAGGATCAAACTGTACCCCGCTTTTTTTATAAACTGTTGATGTGCCGGTAGCAATGTCAAGCTTAAAAATAGTCCCCGGATAAACGTAATTGGTAAAAGTATAGTACGTTTCCTTTTCCTTAAGCTTGGTGCCGAAACCGCTTGCCGTACCTATTGATGGCAAGGCAATGGTGCGTTCCAGTTTACCGTCCATATTATACTGCTGCACAAATGAGGTAGCATCTTTAAGGTATTCGGCAAAGATCTTTCCACCGCCGGTTGTTGCATTTAGCACATTGCCGGTAGCCGGGATCAGATCTTTCCAGTTTTTGGGTTTTGGGTCGGCTGCATCAACGGTAACTATCTTAAAATTGGGCTCGTACAAGTTAGTAATAATATAAAGCTTGCTGCCCACATTGCCCAGTACGCTGTGCTGGTTATCAAAATTATCAACCACGTTAATAATAAGGCCATTGGGGTTGCTAAGGTCCTGTATGTAAAGTTCATTGCCGGTAGTTTCTTTGGCAGCCGAGATCACCAAAAAGTGTTCATCTTCGGTCAACCCCGCGCCAATGTACCGCCGCGGTGTTTTATCGCCCCCAAATATCAGCACATCGCTGCTTTGCGCGGTGCCCAGCTTATGGTAAAACAACTTGTGGTATTGCGTTATCCCTGCCAGCTGGCTCCCGGCCTTTGGCTTATCATAGCTGCTATAATAAAAGCCTTCATTGCCTTTCCATGCTATCCCGCTAAATTTTATATCAATAAGCGTATCACCTACCATGCTGTTATCGGCAGTTTTTATTACGATCACCTTACGCCAGTCGCTGCCGCCTTCTGATAGCTGGTAAGCAGCCATGCTGCCATCTTTGGTAAAATCAATCCCTTGTAAAGAGGTAGTGCCATCGGCCGAGAATTTATTGGGATCAAGGAA
>JAQBOS010000155.1 GCA_028287925.1 Mucilaginibacter sp.
GGACGAAATTGTTGCTAAAGCAAAAGGCAGAAAAGCTGCTGGTAATAATTAATAAAATGATTACACTGATTTGATTTGTGATTTCACAGATTGATCAGTGTAATTTTAACATAAATAATCAATCGATCAGTTATAACTAATAGCTCTTATAACCGGTCAAATTAAAATCAGTGAAATCATCAATCAATCGGTGAAATCACACAAAAAAACAAACATGAGCCAAAGAATCAGAATCAAATTAAAATCTTACGATTACAACCTGGTTGATAAATCAGCTGAGAAGATCGTAAAAACAGTAAAGCCTACAGGCGCTGTAGTAAGCGGACCGCTGCCATTACCAACTGAAAAGAAAATTTTCACAGTATTGCGTTCACCGCACGTAAACAAAAAAGCACGTGAGCAATTTCAATTATGCTCATACAAACGCTTATTGGATATCTACAGTTCAAATTCAAAAACTGTTGATGCTTTAATGAAGCTTGAATTGCCAAGCGGTGTTGAAGTTGAGATCAAGGTGTGATAGTACCGGAAGATCGATATAAAAAAGGCCATTCGTTTATTCGGGTGGCCTTTTTTTGTTGATTGAAGTTGTTATATTTGAAATAATAAATAGAGTCACCTTATTACAATAAATATGTCAAAAATTTTATTTTATGTATTTATAAGTATTTTTTCAGCAACTGCTCTAATAACACTATTAGGAATAATTGGGTGGTTGAATATAAAAGAAGGGTATTTGAATAAACTATTCTATAGCCTAATTGTTGAAGTAATAGGTGGAATAATAGCTCTTTTCAAATCTGAAATATTAAACAAACCAAAAAAGGTTAAATTAAGATTTGATATTGATGATGAATATGATATATATTCTGTTTCTACATTTGGTTATACAGCAAAATTAATAAATCAAGACGATAATAATAAAGAGACAATACTTAAAGGGAAATTGTATCATGATAACGAAGGGTTATGTAGCGATGTTGAAATTATAAACTATAAGCAAACTTTGTCCGTTACAATAGATATAAATGGAAAGAAATATAGGGGGTCTGAATGGCTGGATGCCCGGAGAATCAAATTAAACTGATATATTATGGCAATTATATTAAACGAGAAATTCAATAAACTTCCAATGACAGGAAGCACTCAATGGTATGAAATAAAAGTAAATGTGGAATCGGATAATTTATATGATATTGATCAAGTAGAATATTATTTAGATCGTTCGGTTAGCCCTTCCGTAATGGTAAGCGAAAACCCTGATAATAAATTTGAAATACAAATGAAAAGTTGGAAAGAGTTTCCTGTTTCAGCAAAAATTATATTCAAGGATCATAGTTTGCCTCCTGAATTTGTACAAACTGAATTAAGCACTTCTTTTTAACTAAGAATTATTATGCCTATATTAAATAATAGCTTTAATGAGGCTTGAATTGCCAAGCGGTGTTGACGTTGAGATTAAGGTGTGATAGTACCGGAAGATTGATATTTTGGGATCAAGAGATAAGATTCAGGATAAATTAAAAAGCCATTTCGAGAGAGATGGCTTTTTTGTTTTGCTTGTATTTTGTATTTTTGATTTATGAAGACTTATTTGTTATACCCAAATAGGGATCAGGAAAAAATGATCGCTGATTTTTTAGAGGCGAATAACATCTCTTTTTTTGAGGATGATGACGCTGAAGAAGAACTCCCTCAACATGTAATAGACGGCATTAAAAGAGGGCAAGAGGATGCAAAGGCTGGCCGTACGATAACCTTAGAGGAATTCAGGAAAAGATTTTTGTCAGCCAGATGACCTATGAAGTAGTGATTTCTGAGGCGGCGACAGAAACGTTTCAAGATATCAGAATTCAGGTTGAAAACAGGTGGGGCGCAAAATATGCAGACCAATTTGAAGAGAGGATTGCCCATGTTCTGGAAATAATTTCATCTGCGCCGTTCGTGTTTAAGTCGATAGCTTTTGACGTGAACATCCGCAAAGCTTTTATCCATCGAAACTGCTCGATGTTTTATGAGATTGACGGTTCCATCATAATAATTTTATTTTTCTGGGATAATAGGCAAGACCCAATATTTTTATGATAAGCCAGATATTAAAGAAAGGCCATTCTGTAAAGAGTGGCCTTTCTTTTGTCTCGAACCTGCTTACTTTGAAATTATAAATTCTAAAGATCCTTAATTAATATTTACTGTAAAGGAATCATACAAGGTGACACCTGCGTTATCTAAGTCAGTATGCGGAATAGTATAATACTCACCTGATAAAATAATACGCTCTTTTTCTTTTGAGAGCCTGATCTTCAAAAAGCCATGTGCTTCATCACAATAATTTTTTAATTCAACATCGTTAAGCAGCCCACTTTCATCCGGAAATTGCGGATCATTGGGGTCAGCCAATTCGTGCAAGTCAGAATAACCACCGGCACCGGCCACTATAAACGGCACTACCTTTCCGCCAGGATAGGTTTTATTAAACCGCTGATAATTGTGCACATGGCCGCTAAATACGATATCAGGCAATACATTGGCTGCAGTAAATGCTTCATTCAAAAATCGCTGCATATGCAGACTGGAGCCATGATTTATATCAGCAGAGTAGGGTGCATGGTGAATGCATACAATCAATGCTTTTTTATTAGGGGAAAGTGTTTTTAATTCGTTGATAAACCAAACCTTCTGTTCATCAGTTACAGTGCCAAACTTTGGGACATTGCTATATAAACCAATAATATCCGCTAAAGGCGTACGAAGGGTCCAGTATAGGTTTGGCTGGATGTTTGTTTTGCGGTTGGTATCGCCTGCGAGGGCTATTGGTTTTACCTCTGTATTGCAAAACGCCGCCCTGAAAGCATCCAGGCTTTGGGGCTTTTCAGGGTCTAAAGGGTCAACATCAGCATCATGATTCCCCGGAATAGCAAATATGGGCGCGGGGTAATTTTTATACGGAGAAAAGAACTGGTCGTAATATTGTGATGCTTGTCCGAAATTATAAACTACGTCGCCAAGATGAAATAAAAATTGCGGCTTATCCGCTGCAGTTGGTTCATTGTCATATTGCCGTGTCATTTCATTAGCTACCAATTTCTGAAAACCAGGCGAACGCAGGCTGCCGGTATCTCCCGCCATGTGAAAAACGAGTTTGTTTTGATCAATCCCGGATAGAACCTTTCCAATATCAAGCCTGTAAGGATAACTTCCGGTTGGGGGCGGTAATGGTTTAAACTTTTCCTGATCATCTATAGCTGATACTTTAAAGACCGGCCGGGTACGCAGATTGCGTTTTTTTACGGGCATAATATTTATGAATGATAGTTGCGATGATACCATCACCTGCAAATATACACCGATTGTATAAATACAATATTAAGTATTGATGTGGCTCGGCTCACTGCGCCTAATCCGGCCCTATAATTCCAGGCAGCTAATTTCCCTTAATATACATATCCTTAAAATTGTAGATCACTTCGCTGAATTTGTTTGTAAAATCCTGGCCTATGTTGCCATAAAATTTTTCACCAGGGTAAATGTTTTTAGTAAGCACACTAACACTATCAACAGTTACACTTTTACTGCCTACCGTTAAATCGAGCTTTGGTAATACATAAACTTCCTTTTTTTGTGCACCGCCCGCCCCGCCAAATCCAACTGTTTTTTTGGTGCCTGCTTTTATAACCCTGGCCTTATACTTTTCAAAGTAAGCAGCATACAATACAGAACTGCTTGCACCTGAATCGAAATGAAAGGATAAGGTATCATTGCCCGATTTTAATGCTATAACAGGGTCGAGGCCATCAAGGGCGAAATTGTGCAGATCGCTTTTAGTTGGAGATAACGGAATGGTCATTTTTCCTTTGCTGAAAATATGTACTTCCTGCAACTGCTCAATAACCGGGAATCCTATAATAATATTCAGCTGGAATTTTATAGGCGCAATATAAAGGATGCTATCAGGCATTACCTGGAAAACTATATTCTTCACTAACACTTCTCCAATATAAAGACTGTCAGCAATACCCATACCCGTTTTAAACTGCAGACCGGTAGCGCCGCTGCCTTCGTTATAGGATACATCCAAAATATGCAGCCCTAATTTCTTAGCATACGTTTGGGTGATAGAGGAGATATTGGCTCTTGTATCAAATATGCCTTCAAAAGTTTGGGCATGCGCGGTAAAAGGAATTTCAATCAGGCCTATCTTGTCCTTCTTCCAGGGTATGGTGGTGTTATTTTTTATAAGGGTTTGTTGCGCCGGTGTGTTTTTAAGCGCATTACGGATCAAAAGATCGTTATTAATGTCGTCAATATCGTCTTTATGCAACGCATGCTTATACAGTTTCAGTATATTGCTATCGCATTGGGCTGCTTTTGCATATTGATATGTTTTAAAATAGCTATCACCCTGCAATCTCCTTAAGGCTGACTTTACAGAATCAGGTAATTTAAGGGCAGGTTGTTTTAAAAGCGAATCGATGTCTTTAACACATTCATCGTTGCGGTTAAAAGCATTATCTAAGTATGATTTAAAATATAAGCGGTTTCCATCATCAATGCTATCTGTTAGTAATTTAAATTTGGCATCAAGTTTAAAATATTCGTTTTTATCTAACAACGATTTTAACTTTTTAACCGATCCTGCATTATTTGATGTCTTGGTGCAGCCTGCCATTACAAAAACTATGGCAATAAGATATAGTTGATATTTTGAGATCATAATGATCTTTAGATTGCGTAATACATTATTATGTTACAATTGTCGGGGCTGGTTTACCTGATTTCTTCTCCGAAAGTTATCCTGTTGCCAAAAGGATCGTGAACGGTCATCATAATTGAGATATTTAAAGATTAAATTCCTCTTTAGTACCTAAAAAGTTAAGCCAAACGCCTTCCAACTCATCAACCAATTGCGGCCTTATAGATATGCCTGATGCCTGCGGCGTCCAGTTTTGTTCAGCCAGGTTGCCTGTTTTTAAAATCTCCATAGCAAGAATCTGCTCTTTACCCGGGTTGAGTAAAACATCAAGCGTAATTTCAATCCGGTAATATGTTCTGCCTTTCCGAAATGCCTGATAAGGCTGTGATGAAATAAAGCCCGAAGCAAAAATTCCTTTTGGCTCAACCCCAACCCTCACAATGTATGCTCTGTCTCCCGGTTGTATGGATCTATGGCTAACCACGCTCCAGTTATCTTTAAGGTCTCCTGATTGTGAAAGCTTTTTGATGTCGTTATCAAGATCTTCCCATGGCCATTTCAGCGGATTCCATCCAAAAAGATAGGCTTTCATGTGGCGACTGCTTAACTTCTGCCCATCAATTCATCAACCTTATTGCGCTCGGTTTGCAGTTCGCGGGCAAGTTTCTTTTCCTTTTCGTTAGCTTTTGCCTTGTAGGTTTTAAACTCTTCTTCAAGCTCATTGTAAAGGTTTATCCTGTACCTGGCTTCACGGCTGTGGCTCCCTGAGCGGGCAATTACTATAGCAGCGGTAGCGCCCAACGCAATCACCAGGCCCCACATGATAAGGTTATAAACAGATTTATCAATATAAATACCCAAAAAGTTTACCGAATTAACCCTGGCATTTGATTGTGCCAGCGATTTTTCTTTTTCAGCTACATTGGTTTGCAGGTCGCCGGTAGTTTTAGTTTGGGCAGCAAGTTTTGTTTCTGCCTCCTGCCGTTTGCGGCGTTCAACATTTATTGTATCCTTTAAATTTTTATAAAATGAGGTAATAAACGGCTCCTGGATGTGATATGTTTTTGTTAAAAGATATTTGTATTGTCCGCTTATTGATTTATCACGCATAAGGATTGTATCTTCCTTAGTGGGTTTCCTGTGAAGCAGCCGGTAAGCCGGAGCTTGCTTTACTTGCACGGGCGTTGGTTTAGCAGCGGGGATTTGCATAATAGCCTTATGCGCAGCTGCAAAGTTTTTATTATTATTTGAAAAAACAGGTGCAGTGCCCAGTAAAATCAATGTTATAAAGGTGAATAATCTTACAATAAAAAAGTTCTTCATGGTATAAATTTGGTTCAACAATATTAACAAAACAGGGCCTTTAAGGTTTTTATTGTGTTAAAATGCCCTTTTATAAAAGCGAATGTAAGGTTTACTACGGAATTTTGCTACTCATACTTATATTAGCAGGATGAATATAGGCATTATAGGCTTAGGAGATATGGGGCGTTTATACGCCAAAGCTTTTGCAGATGCAGGGTACCAGGTATGCGGTTGCGACCTGCCCGAGAACCGTAACCGGCTGGAAGAAGAGCTTGCTCCCTACCATATTAAAATTATGGATAGCGGGCTGGAGGTATCGCGGATCTGCGACCTGATCATCTATTCTGTTGAAGCCGATAAGATGCTGCAGGTTGTTGCCGAATGTGGTTCATCAACCAAATATGGTGCAATAGTAGCCGGACAAACATCCGTTAAAACCCCGGAGATCACCACATTTGAAAAATACCTGCCTGCGGATGCGCAGATCATTACTTTCCATGGGATGCATGGCCCGGGCTTTAAGCCTAAAGGGCAAACGCTGATTCTGATCCGCCATCGTGCAGATGATGACGCATATCAGCGGATGCTGGATCTTTTTACATCAATAGGGTCAGACATTGTTGAGATGAACGATTATCACGAGCATGACAGGATAGTTGCCGATACACAGGCGGTAACACATGTAGGCTTTGAGAGTATGGGTACAGCCTGGAAAGAGGCTGGTTTTTTTCCATGGGAAAATGCTTCGTATATAGGTGGTATTGATAACGTAAAGATTCTGACCACGTTGCGCATCTTTAGCTATAAGGCGCACGTTTATGCTGGACTGGCCATATTAAACCCTTATGCAAGGCAACAGGTAAAGCGTTATGCGGTATCGGAGTCGGAACTATTCAAGCTGATGATAAAGGAAGAGGAGCAGGTGTTCAGGGCAAGGCTTTACCGTGCCCGTGATTTTGTTTTTCACGAAAGCCGCAAACCCATTATGCTGAATGATTCGGTGATGAAGGAGTTTTCCCTTTCTCAAAAGCCCGAGCAGCAAAAGCCTAATTCGCATTTGAGCATATTAAGCATGGTTGATGCCTGGTATCATTTGGGTGTTAATCCTTATGATAACCTGATCTGCCAGACCCCGCCTTTCCGTTTACGCCTGGGGATAGCCGAATATCTGTTTAAAAATGAAGAACTGCTGGAGGAATCGATAGTAACTGCTCTGTATGATAAAACCATCCGTGGGGACGACCTGGAATTTCACTCTGCCGTTCGGGAATGGTCGTCTATTATTGGTCATGGCGATATGCAGGGCTACAAGAAGCAATTTAATGAAGTACAGGCATTTTTTGACGGTAGGCTGGAAGAAGGTAACAAGCAAAGCGCGGAGTTGATTAGGAGACTGATGACGGAATAATGATCACAGATTTAACTGGATTGAAATGATGAAACGGATGCCTTTATAGATATCGGCTTCATCAAAAGCATCACCCAAATCAGTGATCCGCAGATTTATTCGGATTGAAATGATGAAGCTGACCCGCTCTCCAATCAGCTTCATCAAAAACATCAGCCCAAATCAGTGATTCGCGCTAAACAACGTCCACGGGTAGGACTTCATATCTCTTAAATATTTACCCTGTGTTTTAAAATACTCCGGATGTTTTTTGAAAAATGGAGCAGCTAAAAAATCAGCACCGCCGGGATGGCCCATATGTGCCCACAGCTCCATCTTTTTAGCCAGTGCTGTGCTGCTGACTTTTCCCTGCACAGCGCCCATCGGGTAAAACGGACCTTCACTCCATTCCGGAACACCCACCGGGTCTTCATCCACATGGCCATCAATCACGCAGCGGTTGTAGGCGTTTTTGCTGTGCAAAGCATCATAGGTATCACCTTCAATTGTTTTGCCGTTTGCATCATCCAGCTTTCCTTTATAATCAACAGCAACTAATTTCTCCATCCGCAATCTTCTGGCATTGGGTGAGTTTTCTTTGTTGTTCACGTCAAAGGTAGTTTCTTCTTTTATCAGCTTAGGGTCGCTCGGGAAATTTGACCCGATAATAGCCGTGTCCTTTGAGCGCCATACTTTATAGTTCTTCAGGCCCAGCTCAAGCTTGGCTACCTCGTTAGTTTTGGTATCGCCAATCAGCCAGTCGTTAGCATAGCCGCCGTTGTTATCTGTAGTCATTATTTTTACCACATCATCAATGCTGCGGGCATATTGTGCAGCCTTGCGGGCACGTACAAACTCAGGCGTGCGTGTGGTGTCAAAACCTTTAAAGCCGGTAATAGTGGTTTCAGTAATTAAGATACCGCTGTTGGTTACCACAAAATCATCGCCGCTATGGATGAAGCCGGGGGCTACATCCATCAGCATATGATTGCCTTTTTCGGGTTTAATATCAGCAATAACATTCCAGCGTTCGCCAACTATATAATCTGTCCAGTTGTTATGGCCTATCACAATTTTATGATCTTTGGTAAAGCTGCCGGTAGCAATAAATGCGCTGCAATTGCCCGGGGCTTTGTTATCTCCACTGCCCGGCTTAGCTTTATTATCAAGACCGGCAACATAATATTGCGCCAGCTCGATATTGGCATTTAAGGCAGTAATATCCAGTGTGTCATATTTCATGCCCTTTGCCTGCAAGCCTTCGGCAATGCCTTTTATTTCGTCCTGGTATTCCTTGTCAATCTTTTTCCATAAAAAACGTTGTGAAGCCGAGCGGTAAAAAGCCCAGTCCTTACCGCTGGTGGTTGGCAGGTAATATTGCATCACCTTAATTAAGGTGTCAATTTCTTTGGCAACCAAAAAGCCATGCTGATACCCAATATCAGCGGGCGAACCTGCAAGATGTATATAGATCCAGCCGTTTTTGTCCTCGCGGGTGGCGTTGCCAAGGCGGTTATGTGCTGCAGGCGCTTCTTTGCAGCTGAAAAGTGTAAATATTGACAATAAAATAAGTAGGGACTTAATAATTGATTTCATGCTAACTGCTTAATAAAGTGATGGATGAATATATAGATTATTTTTTGAAAGTTATAGATTTCAATGAAAAGCAACCTCAATCTATACTGATTTTAACAAAGTCATTAGCATGCGATGCCCGATTCGTGATTTTTTCTTATTTTTAACGAGCACATAAATAGTAAATGAGCACAAATACCGCTATACAATTTCCGAAAGGCTGTTACGTCGGCTCAAAGATAAAGGAGCGTATTTTTGATAATATTATAACCAGCGAGACTGTATTTTCGGCAGGCGCGTGCTCCGATTGGCATTATCATTCCAATTCTCATTTCTCACATATCCTATCAGGCGGAAGTACTGAATTAAGGGTATCCGACTCAGAAAAGCAATTTGAGGGTAAAGGGCTTTATTATTTCCCCGGCATTCCTCATCAAAACATCTCTTACCAGGCAGGAACGCGGATCTTCAATGTTGAGATAGAAGATGACTTTTTCAGAATCTATAATTTACAACGGCCATCTGAAGCTTTAATGTATGATGGTAACGTCGCATTAAACGCAGGCGGACTTATCAAAATATTAAAGGAACACCTGCTTGATGATAAGGATAGCGTTATTTCTGTAGATCAGCTATGTATTAACTTAATTGAAACTGCTCATAAGGTTGAAGATAACAACCCGGCATGGACAAACAAGATCAGGGTTATATTAAATGATTGCTGGAATATTTCGCAAACGCTTACTGAACTTGCTGGTAATGTGGAGATTCATCCGGTTACCTTATCAAAATACTTCAGAAAATATTTTAATTGCACTTTGGGCGAATACCGCCGGAGGATTAAAATCGAACGCGCTCTTCAATTGATCCGGAAAAGCAAATATTCCCTTACCGAGATAGCTTATCAATGCGATTTTACTGATCAGGCGCATTTTACCAAAACCTTCCTTAATATAACAGGCCTGCTTCCCAGCCAATATAAAAAGCTTTAGTCCTTATTGCTATACGCTAACTTCATACAATTTTGTGGGGAGTTATCCCTTTACTTTTGTATCAGTATTTAATGATTTTAATGATGCAAAATGAAATAATACGACTCCTGGAGCCCGGCGATAATTACAGCATTGCTAATATTATAAGACTGGTATTAACGGAATATAAAGCAAATAAACCTGGCACTGCCTATTTTGACGAAAACTTGTTTGGCTTATCCGAAGTGTTTCAAACGCCAAAGTCGTGGTATTGGATAGTTGAACAGGATGGAGAAGTTATGGGTGGCGGAGGGATTTACCCTACAAAAAACCTTCCGCCAGGATATTGTGAGTTAGTTAAGCTTTACCTGGATGAACAGATGCGCGGAAAAGGCATCGGCAAAAAGCTTAT
>JAQBOS010000169.1 GCA_028287925.1 Mucilaginibacter sp.
TTGAACGATAGTCAAAAAAATCTTTGGATAGGATATTATGGTGCAGGGCTTGATTTAATGAACCCCCGAACCAAAACCTTTACCCACTATACGGTTGGCAACAAACCAGATCAGGTAAGCGGCGCAAATGTTTTTTCCCTTGCCGAAGATAAAAGCGGGAATATTTGGGTAGGCATGGATGGTGTTGGGATAAATGTTATCAGCCACTCAAAAGTGATAAAGCGGTATCAATATACCTCGGCTGATACCATTCACTCTTTGTCAAATAATGATGTAGAAACTATTTACAGAGACAGGGAAGATAACATTTGGGTGGGTACCTATGCCGGGCTAAATCTTTACAATCCGGCTACCGATAATTTCACCCATTTTAAACCTTATAACAGCGGCCTGTCAAGTAATGTTATCATTTCGATATTTGAAGATGCTAAAGGAAACATTTGGGTTGGCACTTTAGGGGGTGGCCTTAATTTGTATGATAAGCATAAAAAAACCTTTTCGGCTCACATTTTTCCCGATGGATCGAACTATTCAATAATTAACAGCATTACTGAGGATGATAATGGTTTTATGTGGGTTAGTACCAACGCTGGTATTATAAGCTTTAAACCCAATACAAATGAGTTTAAAAAATATACCATTTCAAATAACCTACAGGGTTATGAGTTTTTTATAGGTTCGGGCCTGAAGGCTGCTAATGGCGAATTGCTTTTTGGCGGGCATAACGGATTTAATATAATTGACCCCTATCAATTAGCCCTGAATAAAAGCAAACATGATGTTGTATTTACTGATTTTCAGCTATTCAATAAAAAGGTGCCGATTGGTGGAAATTCTATTCTTAAAAAATCCATCACCCAAACCAAAGAGATCAGGCTTAATTATGAGCAATCTGTTTTTACCATTGAATTCAGCGACTTAAATTACACGCTGCCCGAAATGAATTCATATGCGTATCTGCTGGATGGATTTGAAAAAAGCTGGAATTATGTGGGTTCACAAAGAAAGGCAACCTATACCAATCTGAACCCCGGGGAATATACTTTTAAGGTAAAAGCCGCCAATAGTGACGGCGTATGGAATAATATCCCAGCAACCATCAAAATTATTATTGTACCTCCTTTTTACATGACGTGGTGGTTCAGGGTCGCAATGTTTCTTATAATTTGTTTGATTATTTACAGTTATTACCGTTATCGTATTTATGCAATAAAGGCTCAGAAAAAAGTGCTGCAAAAACTGGTTAAAGAACAAACAGCCGAAGTAGTTAAGCAATCGGAAGAATTACAATCACAATCGGAAGAATTACAAACGCTGAATGAAGAGCTGCAGGCACAATCAGAAGAACTGCAATCACAATCAGACTATTTGCAGGTATTGAATGATTCACTCCAGGAGCAAAAAGAACAAGAGCTGCAGGCACGTAAAGAAGCTGAAAAGGCCAATAAAGCTAAAAGTGTTTTCCTGGCTACCATGAGCCACGAGATAAGGACTCCTATGAACGGCGTATTGGGGATGACATCGCTGCTTTGTGAAACACCATTAAATACCGAACAACGTGAATATACAGACATTATCCGCGTTAGCGGTGAAAACCTGCTGAATGTAATTAATGATATCCTGGATTTTTCAAAAATAGAATCGGGCCAGATGGAACTCGATCATCACGAGTTTGACCTGAGGCATTGCATTGAGGATGCGCTGGACCTTTTTTCGGAATCGGCTGCTAAAAAAGAGTTAAACCTGCTCTATCATATAGCGGATAACGTACCTGAAAAATTGATTGGTGATCAGCTACGCATAAGGCAGATCTTGCTAAACCTGGTAAACAACGCTATTAAATTTACCAGTAAAGGCGAGATCCTGATTGAGGTAAGCCTGCTTGAAAAGGATGGCAGCAACCTAAACCTCGGCTTTAAAATTAAAGATACTGGCATGGGGATCCCCAATGAAAAACTTAAACGGCTGTTTAAAGCGTTTTCGCAGGTTGATGCTTCAACTACCCGCCTGCATGGCGGAACCGGCTTAGGCCTGGCAATATGTGAACGATTGGTTGAGCTGATGGGCGGCAGTATTGCTATTGAAAGCGAACCGGGAAAAGGCACGTTAGTAATATTTAATATTAAAAGCAGCAAAGATAATAAGACTGCGGGAGCCACGAATAGCTGCAACATAACCGGTGCTACCGGCAACCGGGTTTTGATAATTAATCAAAGCCTAAAAGCGCTTGGTCTTTTAGAAAATCAGCTAAAGAAATGGAAATTAACACCTGTTTGCGCCTCAACTGCTAACGAAGCGTTAAAGAATTTAACTGATTATGAAAAATTCGACCTGGTAATAACCGGCACCAATATTCCCGGTACAGATACCCTTGAGCTAACAAAGGCTATTAAAAATATCGACAAAAATATCCCTGTTATCCTAATCTGCTCTGTACTCGAAAAAAATAAAATCACTGATAAGTCTGTTAAAATATTATTAAAGCCTGTTAAGCAGCAGCAATTATGCAATATGATCCAAGCTGAACTGCTGCACAGTCAGCCAGTATCATCAGAAAAAACAACTACTACATTACTTTCTGAGCAATTTGCCAAAAAATTCCCGATGAACATATTGATTGCGGAAGATAATTTGATCAATCAAAAGCTTATTACAAAAGTTATCAATAAACTGGGTTATAACCCGCAGGTGGTTAATAATGGAAACCAGGTGCTGGAAATAATTGCCCATGATTTTTTTGATATTATATTGATGGATGTACAGATGCCTGAACTTGATGGCCTGGAAACCACCCGCATCATCCGAAAAAGCGAGCTGAAACAACCTTATATTATTGCCATGACAGCCAGTGCAATGGCCGAAGATAAAGCTGCCTGTGTGGATGCAGGGATGAATCACTTTATTTCAAAACCCATTAGCATCCAGGAGCTTGTTAAAGTTTTGGAGCGCTCATACATTGAAAAAGAAGTTGATCATTCGGTGTAATAAAATGGATTGTCATTGCGAGGTACGAAGCAATCGCATGCTATGCAGAGCGACCGGAAAAATGTAGCACTTGCATGACCGATGTGCATGCGTGCGGTTGCCGCGCTGCGCTCGCAAT